>JANNOT010000030.1:0-4653 GCA_031399375.1 Paraoceanicella sp. | reverse complement strand
GGTTGACCGCCTCCTGCACCGCGGTGGTGTTCTGGACGCCCCAGCCCCACATCACCACGTAGTCGGGACGGCTCCGCCGGATTTCCAGCCACTGGGATTTCTGCTCGAGCCCCGGGGGATCGACGGGCAGCTGTGCGAGCGTGAAGCCGTGCTTTTTCGCCAGTTCCTCCAGCGTGCGGATCGGTTCCTTGCCATAGGCCGAGTTGTGATAGAGCAGCGCGATCTTCTTGCCCGCCAGATTGCCCGCATTCACCTCCAGGAGGTGGTTCACGATGATCGAGGCTGCGTCCCAGTACGTGTCGGGGTAGTTGAACACCCACGGAAACACGGTCCCGTCCGCCGCCGAGGTGCGCCCGTAGCCCATGGTGTGCATCGGGATGCCGTCGGCCGTCACCTTGGGGATGAGCTGGTAGGTGATCCCGGTGCTGAGCGGCTGGTAGACCAGCGCCCCCTCGCCCTTCGTGCTCTCGTAGCACTCCACCCCCTTCTCGGTGTTGTAGGCCGTCTCGCATTCGATGACCCGGGCGGGCACGCCGCCGATGCCGCCGTCGCGGGCGTTCACCAGGGTGAAATAGTCGGCATAGCCGTCGGCGAATGGAATCCCGCCCTGGGCATAGGGCCCGGTGCGGTAGCTGAGCGAGGGGAACACGAGGTCCGCCCAGGCCGGGGTTGCGGTGGTCAGCGCCGCGGCCATCACGGCCCATCTTGTCGCCTTCATGTCGGGTCTCCTCCCTGGAGTTGATGTTTGGCTAGTGCGGAAACGGCCAGAGCCGCAGTTTTTCTTTGGCCACGCGCCAGAGCTGGGCGAGGCCGTGGGGTTCGAGGATAAGGAATGCGATAATCAGCCCGCCCACGATCAGAAGCTGGATATGGGCCGCCACATCAGTCGGCCAGCCGAGCCCCCCCACCAGCAGGTTCTTCAGCCCCACGGGCAGCAGGACCATGAAGGCCGCGCCCGCGAAGCTGCCGAAGATCGAGCCGAGCCCGCCGATGATGATCATGAAGAGCACGAGGAAGGACTTGTCGATCCCGAACGCCTCGCCGACCTCAGCCGCCCCCAGATAGACCGAGAAGAAGAGCGCACCCCCCACCCCGATGTAGAAGGACGAGACGGCAAAGGCCGAAAGTTTGGTCAGGAGCGGATTCACCCCGATGATCTCGGCGGCGATGTCCATGTCCCGGATCGCCATCCAGGACCGCCCGATCCGCCCGCGCGTGAGGTTCCGCGCCATCCAGGCGAATACGAACACGAAGGCGAGGCAGAAGAGATAGGTGGCCCAGGCGGGCGCGTTCGGCCCGGTGATGGCGACGCCCAGCAGCGTGCGTTCCGGCGCCGTGATCTGGCCCGAGGCGGAATTGTTGTAGAACCACGGCACCTTGTTGAAGAGCCAGACGAGGAAGAACTGCGCGGCCAGCGTCGCAACCGCCAGATAGAACCCCTTGATCCGTAACGACGGCAGCCCGAAGAGCAGCCCCACCCCTGCCGTGACCCCGCCCGAGAGCAGCACGACGAAGACGATGTTGAGATCCGGAAACGCCGTCATCAGCTTGTAGGCGGCATAGGCCCCAACCGCCATGAACCCGCCCGTCCCCAGGCTGACCTGCCCGCAATAGCCCGTCAGGATGTTAAGCCCGATGGCGACCATGGACCAGACGAGGAACGGGACCAGGACCGATTTTTCCCAGTAATCGTTGATGATGAACGGGATCACCAGCACCGCGATCGCCAGCACCGCGTAGTAGCGCCAGCGGTCGAAGCGGATGGGAAAGGTCTGGGCGTCCTCGGCATAGCTGACCTTGAAGTCGCCCGTCTCGCGGTAGAACATCAGGCACCTCCCCATGTCGCGGCCCCGTGCAGCCCACCGCTGGCGGGGACGATGCAGAAGCGGTGGCCGGTCGGGGCCTCCATCACCACCCAGTCCTCGATGGCCTCGACCCGCCGCGCGCCGAGCGCGACCAGCCGCGCCTCCTCGGCCACGACGTCATCGGTGGCGATGTCGAGATGGACGCCCGGGCGGGCATTCACCTGCTGCACCTCGATCCAGAACCCCGACGTCATCATGATGCCCGCGTAGCGATCCCCCTCCTCCATCATCACGGCACCCCCGAGCGCCTCGGCCCAGAAGGTCGCGGCCGGCTCGAGGTCGCCCTCGCAGTCGATGATGAGCCCGCCCAGGCGGCTCTTGTGCGCCATCACACCCTCTCGATGATCCGGTCGCCGAACAGGCCCTGGGGCCGGAACACAAGGAAGGCGAGGGCAAGGACATAGGCAAACCAGGTCTCGGTCGCGCCGCCGATGATCGGGCCCATGGCGTATTCGAAGAGCTTCTCGCCCGCCCCGATGATCAGCCCGCCCACGATCGCGCCGGGGATCGAGGTGAAGCCCCCCAGCATCAGTACTGGCAGCGCCTTGAGCGCGATCAGGCTGAGCGAGAACTGCACGCCCGATTTCGACCCCCACATGATCCCCGCGACCAGCGCCACCAGCCCCGCGATGGACCAGACCATCACCCAGATGGTGCGCAGGCTGATCCCCACGGACAGCGCGGCCTGGTGGTCGTCGGCGACCGCGCGCAGCGCCCGCCCCGCCTTGGTGTACTGGCTGAAGAGCGTCAGCGAGACGACCAGCAACAGGGCGACCAGCATCGCCCAGAAGTCGAGCAGGTCGATATACATCCCGAAATAGTCCGACCCCTCGGCAGCCCACCCGGCCGTCACCCCCTCCCACCAGAACGAGCCGCCCGAGGGGATGCCGATGTCGAGGGTCTTGACCTCGGCGTTCCACATCAGATCGCCCAACCCCTCGAGAAAGAACGCAAGCCCGATGGTCGCCATGAAGAGGATGATGGGCGGCTGGTTCACCAGGTGCTTCAGGATCAGCGTCTCCACCACCCAGGCGAACGCGACCATGACCCCAAGGGTCAGGATCACGGCGACGGCCGACGGGAGCGTCCAGCCGAAATGGGTCGCGTGGATCCCGAAAACGGCCGAGAGCAGATGCGCGAACGGCACCTGTCCCGACTGGAACCCCACCAGCGTCATCGCCGCGAACAGCGCCATGATCCCCTGGGCGTAGTTGAAGATGCCCGAGGACTTGAAGATCAGCACGAAGCCGAGGGCGACGAGGGCGTACATCACGCCCGCCATCAGCCCGTTCAACAGCACCTCGATGAGGTTGAGGATCTCGACGCTCACGCCCCATCACCCATCACGTCACCCATGGCTGACGCCGAGATAGGCGTCGATCACCGCCGGATTGGCGCGCACCTCGTCGGGTGTGCCGTCGCCGATCTTGCGGCCGTAATCGAGCACGACGACCCGGTCCGAGATGTCCATGACCACGCCCATGTCATGCTCGATCAGCGCGATGGTCGTCCCGAATTCGTCGTTCACGTCAAGGATGAAGCGGCTCATGTCCTCCTTCTCCTCGACGTTCATCCCCGCCATGGGCTCGTCGAGCAGCAAAAGCTCGGGCTCGGCGGCGAGCGCGCGGCCGAGCTCGACCCGTTTCTGCAACCCGTAGGGCAGGCGGCCCACAGGCGTCTTGCGGATCGCCTGGATCTCGAGAAAGTCGATGATGCGCTCGACCGCCGCGCGGTGCTCGCCCTCCTCGCGCTGTGCTGCGCCCCACCAGAGCGCCTGGGACAGGAAGCCCGCATGCATCCGGGTCAGCCGCCCGGTCATGATGTTGTCGAGCGTGCTCATCCCCTAGAACAGCGCGATGTTCTGGAACGTGCGCGCGAGGCCCTGGCGCGCGATCTGGTGCGGGCGCAGGGCGCCGCGGCGCTCGCCCTTGAACCAGATCTCGCCCTCCTGCGGGTGGTAGAATCCGTTGATGACGTTGAGCATCGACGACTTGCCCGCCCCGTTCGGTCCGATGATCGCGCGGATCTCGCCCTTGCGGATGTCAAAGCTGATGTCCTTGATGGCGGTCACGCCGCCAAAGCGCAGGGTGATGTTGCGGATGTCGAGGATGACCTCGCCCGCCCGCACGTCATGGCTCAGGTCCTTCATGCCGCCACCTGCGCGCGCTGGACGGGGACGTCGCGGATGGACAGGGTCGCCGCAATGACCCCCTGGCGCCCGTCCTCATAGGTCACGGCCGTCTCGGCCCGCACCTCCGCCGCCCCGGCGAAGAGGGCGTCGATCAGGGGGGCGTAGCGCTCCTCGATGATGCGGCGGCGGACCTTGCGCGTCCGGGTCAGCTCGCCGTCGTCTGCATCGAGCTCCTTGTGCAGGATCAGGAACCGGCTGACCTGGCAGCCCGACAGCTGGGGATCGCGGGCGAGGCTTGCGTTCACCTCGGCCACTTGACCCGCGATCAGGTCGCCGACCGACGGGTGCCCGGCCAGCTCCTGATATGACCCATACGAGATCCCCTGCCGTTCCGCCCAGTTCCCCACCGCGGCGAGGTCGATGTTTATGAAGGCCGCGCAGGTCGGCCGACCATTGCCGAACACCACGGCTTCGAGGATGGCGGGGTAGAATTTCAGCTTGTTCTCGACATATTTCGGCGCGAAGAGCCGCCCGTCCGTCATCCGGCCCACGTCCTTTGCGCGGTCGATGATCCTGAGATGTCCGGTGGCGGGGTCGATCACCCCGGCATCGCCGGTCGCCACCCAGCCATCTGGATCCTTGGTGGCGGCCGTGCTT
>JANNOT010000501.1:0-15023 GCA_031399375.1 Paraoceanicella sp. | reverse complement strand
GGTCCCGGGCGTGTTGCCCCCGGTTTCCGGCGCCGTCGAGTTCGCCCCGGCCGGGGCCGGGTTCTCCGGCCCGCTGGCCGTGGCCTGGGCGCGCGCCGCGTCGGCCAGCCCCTGCGGCAGGGCCGGGAGCGCGGCCACGCGGGCCAGGGCCGCGATCCGCAGCGCCTCGGGGACCGCCACGATCTCGCCCGACACGGCGCCCGGGTAGGGATCGCGCCGGTCCACGCTCGACTTCAAAAAGCAGGCCCCGTTTGGGAGGTTGTAGGTAAAGCCCCGGCCGGGGCGACCGCCACGGCGCCGGAAACCGGGGGCAACACGCCCGGGACCCTCGCGGCCCTCGCCCGGGCGATCGGGCAGGGGGACCGGGCCGAGGACTGGCTCGCCTACGCCCGCACGGCTCGCGCGATCCGCGAGGATGACGGGACCCTGCGCGCGGCGGGCCTGTCGGCTGCGCTCAATGCCTATCTGCGGTTCGACGCCCCCGCCGATGCGGCCCGGGCGCTGACCACCCTGGCCCAGGCGCTGGAGGAGGCGGGGGAGGGGCGTGCGAGCCTCGATGCCCTGCGCCGCGCCCAGGCGCTCGATCCCCGGCCCGTGACGCTCGACGCCGTGGCGCGGGCCGAGGCGCGCTTCGGCTTTCGCATGCTCGAGCACGTGGTCGATTCGGACGCGGCGGCGCCCCGGCTCTGCCTGTCCTTCTCGCAGCCGCTGATCGCCGCGGGGTTCGAGTATGCCCCCTTCCTGCGCCAGGCCGGGGTGGAGCTGCCCGTCAGCGTCGAGGGATCGTCGCTCTGCCTTGATGGGCTGACCCATGGCGCGCGCGTCGCGCTGACGGTGCGGGCCGGGCTGCGGGCGGCGGATGGAGAGGTGCTGGCCGCACCGGTGGAGATCGAGGCCTATGTCCGCGACCGCACCCCCCAGGTGCGCTTCACCGGGCGGGCCCATGTCCTGCCCCGCACGCCCGATGCCGCGATGCCGCTCGTGTCGGTCAATGCGCCCGAGGCCGAGATCCGCATCCTGCGCCTGGGCGAGCGCAACCTTTTGCCCGCGATCCAGGACAATCTCGTGGCCGCGCCGCTCGACGCCTGGGGCGAGGGGCGCGTGGCGGGTCAGCGGGGCGAGGAGGTCTGGCGCGGCACGGCCAGCCTCGCCACCCGGCTGAACCAGGACGTGACGACCGCTCTGCCGCTCGGCGACGCCGTGGCGACCTTCGCCCCCGGGGTCTACGCCATGACGGCCCGGGTGCCCGACCGCGGCGAGCCATGGGAGACTGCCGCGACTCAGTGGTTCATCGTGACCGATCTCGGCCTGGCCACCACGTCCGGGGCAGACGGGCTGCACGTGTTCGTCCGCGCGCTCGGGACCGCGCAGCCCGTGGCGGGCAGCACCCTGCGGCTGCTTGCCGCCAACAACGAGGTGCTGGGCGAGGCGGTCAGCGATCCCCAGGGGTACGCGCGGTTCGACCCCCGCCTGCTGCGCGGGTCGGGCGGGGCGGAACCCGCCCTCCTGACCGTTGCCGCCGCTGGGGATTTCGCGTTCCTCGACCTGTCGCGCGCAGGCTTCGACCTGTCGGACCGCGGGGTAGAAGGGCGGCCCGCCCCGCCGCCCATCGACCTCTATGTCGCCACCGAGCGTGGGGCCTACCGCCCGGGCGAGACGCTCCACGCCACCATCCTTGCGCGCGACACCCGTGCGGATGCCATCGCGGGCCTGGCGCTGACGGCTATCGTGACCCGCCCGGACGGGGTGGAGCAGACGCGGGTGGTGCTGGCGGACGAGGGGGCTGGGGGCCGCAGCCTGCGCCTGCCGCTCAGCCCCTCGGCGCAGCGGGGGACCTGGCGCCTCGCGCTCCATGCCGACCCCGAGGCGCCCGCCCTGGCCTCGGCCGCGTTCCTGGTCGAGGATTTCACCCCCGAGCGGATCGATTTCGATCTGGGCGTGCCGGACGGCCCGGTCGATCCCGCGGCCCCGGGGACCGTCGCGGTCGCTGCGCGGTTCCTCTACGGTGCGCCGGGGGCCGGTCTGGGGATCGAGGGGGATGTGTCGGTGCGTGGCACCCGGGCGCTGCCGGGCTTTCCCGGCGCGGTCTTCGGGCTGGAGGACGAGGGCTTCGCCTCGGCCTATGCGCCGCTTGCCCCCGGGCTGCGGACCGGGGCGGACGGGGCGGCTGCGGTTCCCCTGGTCCTGCCCGTGCTGCCCGCAACGACCCAGCCCCTCAGCCTGACCGCGACCCTGCGCCTGACCGACGGGTCGGGCCGCCCGGTGGAGCGCAGCCTGGAGCGGCCGCTGCGCCCCGCGGGGCCGCAGCTTGGCCTGCGCCCGCTCTTCCAGGGCGATCTGGCGGAGGGGGCGGTCGCGCGCTTCGAGGTGCTGGCGGCGGGCCCGGACCTTGCCCCCGCGGCGCTCGGGTCGGTCACCTGGACGGTGAGCCGGATCGAGACGACCTACCAGTGGTACGGGCTCGACGGCGACTGGCGGTTCGAGCCGGTGACCACGCGTACGCGCGTGGCGACCGGCACGCTCGCCACGGCCCCGGACGCGCCCGGCGTGATCGAGGTGCCGCTGACCTGGGGCCGGTTCGAGCTGAAGGCGGCGGCAACCGATCCCGCCTATACCGCCGCCAGCACGACCTTTGCCGCGGGCTGGTTTGCGGCCGAGGGGGGGACCGACACGCCCGACCGGCTGACCGTCGGCCTTGACAAGCCCGCCTACCGCCCCGGCGACACGGCGCTGCTGCGCCTGGGCGCACGGATGCCGGGCGAGGTGCTGGTCCAGGTCGTGACCGACCGGCTCGTCGCGATGGTGGCGCAAAGCCTGCCCGCGGGCGAGAGCGAGATCGCCCTGCCGGTCACCGATGCCTGGGGTCCGGGCGCCTATGTCACCGCGACGCTGATCCGCCCGATGGAGGTCGCGGCGCGGCGCAATCCGGCCCGCGCGCTCGGGCTTGCCTATGCCGCGGTCGATCCGGGGCCGCGGGCGCTTACCGTCCGATGGCTGACCCCCGACACCGCCGACCCGCGCGGCCCGCTGACGGTGGCGGCCGTCATCGAGGGGTTGGCCGAGGGTGAGGCGGCCCATGCCACGCTGAGCGCCGTCGATGTCGGCATCCTGAACCTGACCGCGCATCCCGCCCCCGACCCCGCGGGGCATTATTTCGGCCAGCGGCGGCTCGGGGTCGCGTTCCGCGATCTCTACGGCGCGCTGATCGACGGGCTGTCGGGCGAGCCCGGACAGCTTCGCTCGGGCGGGGACGGGTTCGCCCGCTTCGACGCCCCCCCGCCGACCGAGGATCTGGTCGCGTTCCAGTCGGGCACCCTGCGCGCCGGACCGGACGGGCGGGTCGAGGCGACCTTCACCCTGCCTGCCTTCAACGGCGCGGTCCGGCTGAGCGCCATCGCCTGGACCGCGCGCGGCGTCGGTGGGGCAAGCAAGGAGATCGCGGTCCGCGATCCGGTCGTGGTGCAGGCGAGCGGTCCGCGCGTGCTCGCCCCCGGGGACCGTGCAGCGGTGCGGGTGGAGCTTGCCCATGCCGCGGGCCCGGCGGGCGAGGTGACGGTGGCGGTCGCGGCCGACCCGGTGCTCGGGCTCGCCGCGCAGACCCGCCGGGTGGCGCTGACCGAAGGCGGGCGGGTCGCGCTGGCCCTGCCGCTCGCCCCTGACACGACCGGTACCGGCCGCGTCGCCCTGACCGTGACGACCCCCGGCGGCGCGCGGCTGGAGAGCGGGCTGACCCTGACGGTCCGCCGCCCGGATGCGGAGGTCGCGCGCCAGACGCGCATCACCCTCGGGCCTGGTGCTGCGGGCCTGCCGCTCGATGCGGGCATCTTCGCGGGCTTCGTGCCGGGAACCGGGCGCGCCACGCTCGCCGCCGGTCCACTCGCGCAGCTCGACGTGCCGGGGCTTCTCGCGGCGCTGGACGCCTATCCCTATGGCTGCACGGAACAGGTGGCGTCCCGCGCGCTCGGGCTTTTGTCCTTTGCGCCGGTGGCCGAGGCGATGGGGCTGGGCGATGTCCGCGAGACGGGCGAGCGGATCGCGTCGGCCATCGCGGCCCTGCTGGAGAACCAGGGCGGGGCGGGATCCTTCGGCCTCTGGGCTCCGGGGGCCGAGGACCTGTGGCTCGATGCCTACGTGACCGACGTGCTGGCGCGGGCCCGCGCGCTCGGCCACGCGGTGCCCGAACCGGCGTTCCAGGCAGCGCTCGACAGCCTGCGATCCCAGGTCAGCTATGCGGGTGGCGCCGAGGCGGCGGGGCCCGGGCTCGCCTATGCGCTGATGGTGCTCGCGCGCGAGGGGTCGGCCCCGGTCGGGGACCTGCGCTATGTCGCGGATGTGGAGGCGGAGCGGTTCGCGACCCCGCTCGCCCGGGCGCAGCTCGGCGCGGCACTTGCCTTCACCGGCGACCAGCGGCGCGCGGACCGGCTCTTCGGCCTTGCCGAGGCCGCCCTCGCCACGCCCGATGACGGGGCCTGGCGGGCCGATTACGGCTCGGTCCTGCGGGACGCCGCGGGTGTGCTCGCCCTGGCGGCCGGGGCGGGGAGCCGCGCGGTGGACCTTGCGGCCCTCGCCACGCGGGTCGCGCCGCGCGGGGCCGATGTCGGGCGCCGCTCGACCCAGGAGAACGCCTGGGCGCTGCTCGCGGCCGAGGCGCTGATCGGGTCCGAGGGTGCGGGCACCCCGGGGCTGACCCTGGACGGCATCGCGGTGGCGGGGCCGCCCGCGCTGCTGTTGCGCGACGGCGAACCGGCGCGGGTGCTCGGCAACGCGGGCGACGCGCCGGTCGCGATCGTCGTCACCGCCTTTGGCATCCCCGAAGGTCCGGGTCCGGCCGAGGGGAATGGCTACCGGATCGCGCGCGATTACTACACGCTTGACGGGGCGGCCACGGACCTTTCGGACGTGCCGCGGGGCACCAGGCTGGTGGCCGTCCTGACCGTCATGCCCGAGCGCGAAGGCGCGGCGCGGCTCATGGTCTCGGACCCGCTGCCCGCTGGGTTCGAGATCGACAACCCAAGCCTCCTGCGCGGTGGCGACGTGGCGGCGCTCGGGTGGTTGCCCGATGACAGCCCCGCGCGCCATGCGGAGTTCCGCGCCGACCGCTTCCTCGCCGCCGTGGACTGGTCGGGGGCCGAGGCGTTCCGCCTCGCCTACATCCTGCGCGCCGTGTCGCCGGGGAGCTTCCACCATGCGGCGGCGAGCGTCGAGGACATGTACCGCCCCGCCTGGCGCGCCCGGACCGGGGCGGGCCGTGCCATGGTGCGGGAATGAGTCCCGGGGGGGCGAGCGGGCGGTGACCGGGCGCCGCGCATGAGCGGGGCGGGCGGGCCAAGCCACGGCGTCAGCGTGGCGGGTGAAGCCGACCGCGGGCGGGTTGCAGAGGGCGCGGCGATGGAGAACGGGCCGACGGGGAACGGACCGGGGAACCCCGCGTATCGGGCCGTGCGACGGGCCGCGCGCGCGGCCATCGTGGCCGCGGGGGTCGCCGGGGTCGCGTGGGGCGCGGGCGAAGGCTGGGTGGCGCGCACCGCGGTGCCCCCGCTCTCCCCCGCCACATCGCCGGTCATCGCGGCCGCGGACGGGACGCTCCTGCGCGCCTACGCGGTCGAGGACGGGATCTGGCGCCTGCCGGTGACGGCGGTCGATCCGGGCCTCGTCGCGCAGCTTGTCGCGTGGGAGGACCGGCGGTTCTGGCGCCATGGGGGCGTCGACCTCGTCGCGCTCCTGCGCGCGGCGGGGCAGGCGATGGCGGCGGGGCGCATCGTCTCGGGCGGCTCGACCCTGACCATGCAGGTGGCCCGGCTGCTCGAACGCGGCCCGACGGGCACGCTGGCGGGCAAGCTGCGCCAGATCCGCGTCGCGCTCGCGCTCGAGCGGCGGTTGAGCAAGCGCGAGATCCTCGCGCTCTACCTCCACCTCGCGCCCTATGGTGGCGCGCTGGAGGGGGTCCGGGCGGCGAGCCTGTCGCTGTTCGGCGCCGAGCCGCGGCGATTGTCGCCGGCCGAGGCTGCCCTGCTCGTGGCCCTTCCCCAGGCCCCGGCGGCCCGGCGCCCCGACCGCAATCCGGCCGCCGCGCGCGCGGCCCGCGACCGCGTGTTCGCGCGCGCGCAGTCGGCAGGCATCCTGGACGCGGCCACCGCGGCCACGGCACGGGCCGCGCCTGTTCCGACGCGCCGCCTGCCGTTTCCCCGGCTTGCCGCCCATCTCGCCGACCGGCTGCACGCGGCGGATCCCACCGCCGGCGTCATCCGCACCACGCTCGACGCCCCGCTCCAGCAGAGGCTCGAGGGCCTGCTCGCCGAGCGGGTGGCGGGGACGCCCGGTCTGTCGGCGGCCCTGATCGTGGCCGACCACCGCACGGGGGCGGTTCTGGCCGAGATCGGCTCGCCCGACCTGCTCGATGCCGGGCGGCGGGGGGCGGTGGACATGACCCGGGCGGTCCGCTCGCCGGGATCGCTCCTGAAACCGCTGATCTACGGGCTCGCCTTCGACGCCGGGCTCGCGCATCCCGAGACGCGGATCGACGACCGGCCGATGCGGTTCGGCAGTTACGCCCCGGTTAACTTCGACCGTGCCTGGCATGGCACGCTGACGGTGCGCCAGGCGCTGCAGCGATCGCTGAACGTGCCCGCGATCGCGGTGCTGGACGCGGTCGGCCCGGCGCAGCTTCTGGGCGCCCTGCGGCGCGGGGGGGCGGCGCCGCGGCTTCCCCCGGGGGGCGCGCCCGGCCTCGCCATCGGGCTCGGCGGGCTCGGGCTCAGCCTCGCGGAGCTGACGGGGGTCTATGCGGCCATCGCGCGGGGGGGGATTGCGGTCGCGCTATCGCCCCTGCCCGGGCCGCCGCACCCGGGGGGCGTCGTGCTCTCGCCCGGCGCGGCGTGGCAGGTGGTGGACATCCTGCGCGGTGTGCCCCCGCCCGCCTCGGCCCCGGCGGCGCGGCTGGCCTACAAGACGGGGACATCCTATGGCCACCGCGATGCCTGGGCGATCGGCTTTGACGGGCGGCATGTCATCGGGGTCTGGCTGGGGCGTGCGGATGCGCAGGCGATGCCCGGGGTGCTGGGGGGCGAGCTCGCGGCCCCGGTCCTGTTCGCCGCCCATGCCCGGCTCAAGACCGCGGCAGACCCGCTGCCCCCCGCCCCGCCCGAGGTTCTGACCGTCGGGGGCGACGCGCTGCCCCCGCCCCTGCGCCGCTTCGGCGTGGACGGGGACCCCGCGGCGCCCGTCATCGCGTTTCCGCCCGACGGCGCGACGCTCGCCCTCGCACCCCCGGACGGCGTGGTCCTGCGGGTGACCCAGGGGACGCCGCCCTTCACCTGGCTCGCCGATGGCGCCCCGGTTCCCGCCGAGCCCCATGCGCGCGAGGCGCTCTGGACCCCGGCCGGCCGCGGCTTTGCCCGGATCGCCGTCATCGATGCCGCGGGCCGTGCGGCACGGGTGGGGGTGGTGGTGGCGGGGCCGTGAGCGTAGGCTGACGGGGTCCGCAACAGGAGACCCGATCATGCCGCCCGTGCCGCCCCCCGCGCTGCCGCCCGGCGTCGAGCCGTCGCTGAATGTCCTCGGTGGCCCGCTGGAACCCTGTTCCACTGCGCCCATGACGGGGTTCTTTCGCACCGGCTGCTGCGAAACGGGGCCGGCCGACCGGGGCAGCCACACGGTCTGCGCGGTGATGACGGCCGAGTTCCTCGCGTTTTCCAAGGCGCAGGGCAACGACCTGTCCACCCCGCACCCCGACTGGGGGTTTCCGGGGCTGAACCCGGGCGACCGCTGGTGCCTCTGCGCCGGGCGGTTCGCCGAGGCCCATGCCGCGGGCCAGGCCCCGCGGGTGCGGCTGACCGCCACCCACCGCCGCGCGCTCGACGTGGTCCCGATGGAGGCCCTGCGGGAGCATGCGCTGGAACGCACCTGACCCTTCAGGTTCGCGGGGGTGAGTCGGGCCGGGTCAAGGCCGCGCTGCGCGCGCCCCCGGAACGGGGGTTCAGCCTTGACGCTGCCCGACTCGCCCCGACCCTCGGATAGGCTGCTTTGAGAAGCAGCCTGCTTCTCAAAGCGCCTCACAGCAGAAGGGGCCACCGCCCCACTCGCACGACGCCTCAGGCCGCGGTGGCCCGCGCCAGCATGCCCGCCACCGTCTCGCCCAGCGAGGATGGGTTGGGGGCGACGGTGATCCCCGCTTCCTCCAGGATCACGACCTTTTCCTGCGCGCTTTCGCCGAAGGCCGAGATGATCGCGCCCGCATGGCCCATCTTGCGCCCTTTGGGCGCTGACAGCCCTGCGACATAGGCCGCGACGGGCTTCTTCATCCGGTCGCGGGCAAAGACCGCCGCCTCCGCCTCCTGCGGGCCGCCGATCTCGCCGATCATCAGGACGGCGTCCGTCTCGGCATCCGCCTCGAAGAGTTCAAGGATGTCGCGGAACGACGAGCCGTTGATCGGATCGCCCCCGATCCCGACCGAGGTCGAGACGCCGTGGCCGAGCGCCTGGAGCTGGCTCGCCGCCTCGTACCCCAGCGTGCCCGAGCGGCTGACGATCCCGATCCGCCCGGGGATGTAGATATGCGTCGGCATGATCCCCATGAACCCGCGGCCCGGGCTGATGACACCCGCGCAGTTCGGGCCGATCAGCCGCATCCGGCGCTCGGCCTTGTAGCGCCAGAGGTAGCGCTTGACCCGCATCATGTCCTGGGCGGGGATGCCATCGGTGATGCAGACGGCGGTGCGGATGCCCGCATCCGCCGCCTCCATGATCGCGTCGGCGGCGAAGGGGGGCGGGACGAACACGAGGCTCGCCTCGGCCCCCGTCGCCTCCACCGCCTGCTTGACCGTGTTGAAGAGCGGGCGGTCGAACAGGGTCTGCCCGCCCTTCCCAGGCGTCACGCCCCCGACGACGCGGGTGCCGTAGCGGATCATGTCCTCGGCATGGAACATGGCGAGCCGACCCGACATGCCCTGCACGATCACCGGCGTCGTCTCGTCGATCAGGATGGCCATGGGGTGCTCCTCAGAGGGTGCGGGCGGCCGCGACGGCCTTTTCGGCGGCGTCGGCAAGCGAGGTGGCGGCGATGATCGGCAGGCCGGAGCGCGCGAGGATGCGGTTGCCCTCGGCCACGTTGGTCCCCGCAAGGCGCACGACCACGGGCAGGGTCAGGTCAAGCTCGCGGAATGCCGCCACCACCCCCTCGGCCACCCAGTCGCAGCGGTTGATGCCCGCGAAGATGTTGACGAGGATTACCGTCACGTTGCCGTCCATCAGCACGGCGCGGAACGCCTTGAGCACCCGCTCGGGGCTCGCGCCCCCGCCGATGTCGAGGAAGTTGGCGGGCTCGCCGCCCGCGAGCTTGATCATGTCGAGCGTCGCCATGGCGAGCCCCGCGCCGTTGATCATGCAGCCGATATTGCCCTCGAGCCCCACATAGGCGAGGCCGCGGTCCGCCGCGTGGCTTTCGCGCGGGTCCTCCTGGCTCTTGTCGCGCAGCTCCGAGATCTCGGCCCGGCGAAAGAGCGCGTTGTCGTCGAAGCTCATCTTGGCATCGAGCGCCACCAGATCGCCCGCCCGCGTGACGACGAGCGGGTTGATCTCGACCATCGTGGCGTCGAGGTCGCGGAACGCGCGGTAGGCCCCCATGAGGATGCGCACCGCGCGACCCACCTGCTTCACGTCGAGGCCGAGCGCGAAGGCAAGCTCGCGCGCCTGGAACTCCAGCAGCCCCGCCGCGGGATCGACGGATATGCGCCGGATGCTTTCGGGCCGCTCGACCGAAAGCTCCTCGATCTCCATCCCGCCCTCGGCCGAGGCCACGACCATGACCCGCTCGGACGCGCGGTCGAGCACGAAGGCGAGATAGATCTCGCGCGCGATGTCGGACGCTTCCTCGACATAGAGCCGGGCACAGATCTTGCCGCGCGGGCCGGTCTGGCGGGTGACGAGGCGACGGCCGAGCAGCGCGTTGGCGGCGGCCACGATCTCGTCCTCGTTGGTGCAGAACTTCACCCCGCCAGCCTCGCCGCGCCCGCCGGAATGAATCTGCGCCTTGACCACCCAGCGTTCGCCGCCGATTTCGCGGGCGCGGTAGCTCGCCTGTTCGGGGCTGTAGGCGAGGCCCCCGGTCGGGACCGGCACGCCGAAGCGGGCGAGGATCTCCTTGGCCTGGTATTCGTGGATGTCCATGATGCCCCCTAGCGTCCTGCGGCCCGGATTGCGTCGTCCATGGCGATCACGTTCTGGGCCATCCGCTCGCTGGCCGCGTCGATCATGCGGCCGTCGAGCGAGGCGGCACCCTTGCCCTGCGCCTCGGCCTCGCGCAGTGCGGCAATGATGCGGCGGGCGCGGTCCACCTCGGCAGCGGGTGGCGAGAATACCTCGTTGGCGTAGGCCACCTGGCTCGGGTGGATTGCCCATTTCCCCTCGCATCCCAGGGCCGCGGCCCGGCGGGCGCCGTCCTTGTAGCCCTCGGGGTCCGAGAAATCGCCGAACGGCCCGTCGATCGCCCGCAGGCCGTAGGCGCGGCAGGCGATGACCATGCGGCTGATCGCGGCGTGCCACTGGTCGCCGGGATAGTCCGGGTTCAGCCCGCCGATGCTGGTCGTGCGCGCGCGCAAGGACGCGGCATAGTCGGCCACGCCGAAATGCAGCCCCTCGAGCCTGCCGCCGAACTGGGCGATCGCCTCGACATTGGCCATGCCGAGCGCCGTCTCGATCAGCGCCTCGATCCCGACGCGGGTGGTCAGGTTGCGGCCCTGCTCGATCTGGTTCACCATCGTCTCGACCATGTAGAGGTCGGCGGGGACCCCGACCTTGGGCACCAGCAGGGTGTGCACGCGGTCGCCCGCCTGCTCCATCACATCGACCACGTCGCGGTACATGTAATGGGTGTCGAGCCCGTTGATGCGCACGGACACTGTCTTGCCCCTGCCGGCCCAGTCGATGTCGTTGAGCGCCTGGATCACGTTGCGCCGGGCCTGGACCTTTTCCGGGGGCGCCACGGCATCCTCGAGGTCGAGGAACACGACATCGGCGGCGCTTTCCGCGGCCTTGTCGATCATCGCGGGGTTGGAGCCGGGAACCGCAAGCTCGGAGCGTTGCAGCCGCTGGCGGCGCAGGGGGTGGAGAGTATGTGACATGATGGCCCCATGGGCTGGCCGCCGGGGCGCGGACGCCCCGGTCGGGTCGGGGATGGGGAAGGACGCTACTCGGCGGCGAGGCGCAGGGCGTGCGCGGCCGTCGCGTCCCGGTACCAGGCCTGCGCCGCGGCAACGCCCGAGCCGAGCTCGATCCGCGCCCCCGCATCCGCCAGCGCCATCTCGGCCGAGGCGAGGGCGGCAAGGCACATGACCTCGTTCAGGTCGCCCAGATGCCCGATGCGGAACACGCGGCCAGACAGCCGGGCAAGGCCCGAGCCGAACGAGGTGCGGTAGCGGTCATATCCGATGCGGATGACCTGGTTCGCATCCACGCCCTCGGGCACCACGATGGCCGAGACGGTGTCGGACCAGAGGCTTTCGTCCCGGGCGCAGAGCGTCATGCCCCAGGCATGGACACCGCGCCGCACGCCGGTGGCAAGGCGACGGTGCCGGGCGAAGACCGCCTCGAGCCCCTCGGCAAAGATCAGGTCGAGCGCCGCGCGCAGGCCGTGGAAGAGCTGGGTGGGCGGGGTGTAGGTGAAATGCCCGGTCGCATTGGTCTTCAGCATGTCGTCCCAGTGGAAATAGGCCCGCGGCAGGCGCGCGGTCTTGCGCGCCTCCAGCGCCTTTTCGCTGACGCAGAGGATCCCGAGCCCGGCGGGCATCATCAGCCCCTTCTGCGAACCGGTGACGCAGAGATCGACGCCCCAGGCGTCAAAGCGGAACGGGATGCAGCCGACCGACGAGACACCATCGACGAAGAGGAGCGCGTCATGGTTTGCCGCGTCGAGCGCGCCGCGCACCGCCGCGACGTCGGAGGTGACGCCCGTCGCGGTCTCGTTATGGGTGACGAAGACGGCGCGGATCGCGGGGTCGGCCTTCAGCTTCTCGGCAAAGAGGTCGGCCGGTGCGCCATGGCCCCAGTCCACGTCGATGACGTCCACCGCAAGGCCCAGGCGCTCCGCCATCTCCACCCAGAGATGGGAGAACTGGCCATGGCGGGCCATCAGCACCCGGTCCCCGGGGCTGAGGGTGTTGGTGATCGCCGATTCCCAGCAGCCGGTGCCCGAACCCGGGAACATGAACACGGTGCCGGTGGTGGTGTCGAACACGCGCTTGAGATCGGCGAAGATCGGCAGTGTCAGCGCCCCGAAATCATGCGCCCGCATGTCCTGCATCGGCACGTTCATCGCCTGGCGGACCTTTTCGGGGACGTTGGTGGGGCCGGGAATGAACAGGTGGGTCTGGCCGGTGCGCATGGGGTTTCCTCCGTTTTTGTCGTGTTGGGGGCGCTGATAGCATCCCCGGCCGCGACGGGCGCGGGAATTCGTGTTGTTGTGTGCATGGTATTGCCCACAACCATCACAAATGTAATGTTGTGGGCATGACGCGCGCCAAAGCTTTCATCGGCACCCGCCTGCGCCGCCTGCGGCGCGAGCGCAAGGAGACGCAGGCCGAGATGGCCCGGCGGCTCGGCGTCAGCCCGGCCTATGTGAACCTGCTGGAAAACAACCAGCGCAGCCTGTCGGTGCAGGTGCTGTTCCGCCTCGCCGAAGCCTATGGCGTCGACTGGCGCGGGATGCTGGACGGGGAGGCGCCGACCCAGCTCGCCGACCTGCGGGCGGTTTTCGACGACCCGCTCCTCGTCGATGCCCGGCCCGACCTGACCGAGTTGCGCGCGGCGCTGGTCCATGCGCCCACGCTCTCGGCGGGGCTGCTGCGGCTCTACCGCAGCCATGCGGCCCTCGCCGACCGGTTGATGGCCCTGGGGGCGCAGGAAGAGGCGGGCGCGACCCGGCCCGAACAGGCGGTCCATGACCTCTTCCGCCGCCACCGCAACCATTTCGCCGAGCTCGAGGCGGCGGCCGAGGCATTGCCCGCGGTGCCGCCGGACGAGCTTTACGGTGCGCTGAAGGCGCGGCTGCGCCGCCGCCTGATCGCGGTCGAGACGGTGCCCGCGGACACCCTGCCCGGCACCCTGCGCGATTTCGACGAGGGCGCGCGGATCGTGCGGCTGTCCGAGGCGCTGGACCATCCCAACCGGGTGTTCCAGCTCGCCCATGTGGTGGGCCTGCTCGAAGCGGGGCATGTCATCGACGGCGTCATCGCGCGCGCAGGCATCGCGGGCCCGCGCGAGATGGCGCGCTGCCGGGCGGAGCTTGCCAACTATGTCGCCGCGGCGGTGATGATGCCCTACGCGCCTTTCCTCGCCCTGGCGCGCGAGGGGGCCTACGATCTCGACCGGCTCGTGCACCGGTTCGGTGCGAGCTTCGAGCAGGTCTGCCACCGGGTCACCACGCTCCAGCGCGACGGGGCACAGGGGGTGCCGCTCTTCTTCCTGCGCATCGACAAGGCGGGGAATGTCAGCAAGCGGTTCAATGCAACCACGTTCCAGCTTGCCGACTATGGCGGGGCCTGCCCGCGCTGGGACGTCCACCTGAGCTTCCGCATGCCCGGCCGCATCCTGCCCCAGGTGGTCGAGATGCCCGACGGCGCGCGCTTCTTCACCGTCAGCCGTTCGGTGGACCGCCCGATCCTGGGCGGGGGGCGGATCGAGGACAACCGGCTGGCCGTGACGCTCGGCTGCGCGCTGGAGGATGCGGGGGCAATCGGCTACGCGGCGCAGTTCCGGTTGACCGACCCGGGGCTTGCCACGCCCATCGGGATCAACTGCCGGCTCTGCCCGCGGACGCAGTGCAGCCAGCGGGCGCACCAGCCGTTGCACATGGACCTGAGCGTGGATGTGCGCAGGCGGGGCCCGACGCGGTTCGAGAGCTGAGACGTCGGGGCTCCGCGCGCCGCGTCAGGGCCGAACCCCCGGTGCGGGCGCGCGTTCCGCGGCCGCGACCCGGCCCGACCGACCCCCCGTGATCCTGCGGGCCAGTGTTGACCGAGCGGTCGGGGTATGGGCAACTCGGGCGCGTGGGCAAGGAGAGCGGGCGATGGGCGAGGCGTATCTGTGTGCAGGGGTCCGAACGCCCATCGGGCGCTATGGCGGGGCGCTGTCGGGGATGCGGCCCGATGACCTGGCCGCCCATGCGATCCGCGCGCTGGTGGCCCGCGCGCCGGGTCTCGATCCCGCGGCGATCGATGACGTGATCCTCGGCTGTGCCAACCAGGCGGGCGAAGACAACCGCGACGTGGCGCGCATGGCGGTGCTGCTGGCGGGGCTGCCCGAGACGGTGCCCGGCACCACGATCAACCGGCTCTGCGGATCGGGGCTCGACGCGCTTGCCATGGCGGCACGGGCGGTGCGGACGGGCGAGGCGGAGGTGGTCGTGGCGGGCGGGGTCGAATCGATGTCCCGCGCGCCCTTCGTGATGCCCAAGGCCGAGAGCGCGTTTGCCCGCAGCCCCGAGATCTTCGACACGACCATCGGCTGGCGGTTCGTGAACCCGGTGCTCGCGCAGGCCCACGGGACCGACTCGATGCCCGAGACGGCCGAGAACGTGGCCGCTGCCTTCGGCATCGCGCGCGCCGATCAGGATGCGTTCGCGTGGCGCAGCCAGACCCGGGCGATCGCGGCCCGCGCCTCCGGGCGGCTGGGGCGCGAGATCGCGGCCGTCAGCGTGCCCGCCCGGCGCGGGCCGCCGGTGGTCGTGGACCAGGACGAGCATCCGCGCGCGACCAGCCTCGATGCCCTGGCCGCTTTGCCCACGCCTTTCCGGGCTGGGGGCAGCGTGACGGCGGGCAACGCATCGGGCGTCAATGACGGGGCGGCGGCGCTGCTTGTGGCAGGGGCGCGGGCGGTGGCGCGCCACGGCCTGGTGCCGATGGCGCGGATCGCGGGGGCGGCGGTGGCCGGGGTCGCGCCGCGGCTGATGGGGATCGGGCCGGTGCCGGCCACGCGGCGCCTGCTGGCGGCCCACCGGCTCGGCATCGGGCAGATCGACATCGTGGAGGTGA
>JANNOT010000500.1:0-17051 GCA_031399375.1 Paraoceanicella sp. | reverse complement strand
ATGGTCCCCTGCGAGGAGGCACCGTGGAAGGCGATCCTCGCCCAGGTCGAGGAGACCGGCGCCGACGGGGTCGAGCTCAACTTCGGCTGCCCCCACGGGATGAGCGAGCGGGGCATGGGCTCTGCCGTGGGCCAGGTTCCCGAATACATCGAGATGGTGACGCGCTGGTGCAAGGCGAATACCCGCATGCCCGTGATCGTGAAGCTGACGCCCAACATCACCGACATCCGGGCGCCCGCGCGTGCCGCCAAGGCGGGCGGGGCGGACGCCGTGTCGCTCATCAACACCCTGAACTCGATCACCTCCGTGAACCTCGACCTCTTCGCGCCCGAGCCCATGATCGACGGCAAGGGCGCCCATGGCGGCTATTGCGGCCCGGCGGTCAAACCGATCGCGCTCAACATGGTGGCCGAGATCGCCCGCGACCCCGCGACCCGCGGGATGCCCATATCGGGCATTGGCGGGGTCACCACCTGGCGCGACGCGGCGGAATTCCTCGCGCTCGGCGCGGGCAACGTCCAGGTCTGCACCGCCGCCATGACCTACGGCTTCCGCATCGTGCAGGAGATGATCGCGGGCCTGTCGGGCTGGATGGACGAGAAGGGGCACGCGAGCCTCGACGCCATCATCGGCCGTGCGGTGCCGAACGTGACCGACTGGAACCAGCTCAACCTCAACTATGTCGCCAAGGCGCGGATCAACCAGGACCTCTGCATCTCTTGCGGGCGCTGCTTTGCTGCCTGCGAGGACACGTCCCACCAGGCCATCGCCATGAAGCCCGGCCGGGTGTTCGAGGTGATCGACGCCGAATGCGTCGCCTGCAACCTTTGCGTCAACGTCTGCCCGGTGGAAAACTGCATCGAGATGGTGGCGCTGGAGCCCGGGACGGTCGATGCCCGGACGGGCAAGGTCGTCCAGCCCGACTATGCGAACTGGACGACCCATCCCAACAATCCCGGGCGGGTCGCGGCGGAGTGAGCGCGATCCCCGGCACCTGATCGTCCGGTGGCCCGGCGGCCGCCGGTGCAGCGGCCGGGGCTGTTCTGACGCTTCCCTTCGGCACGGGCAGGCGCTAGGGGGGCCGGATGCCGCGCTATGCCCTTATCCTGGAATATGACGGCCGCCCCTTCGCGGGCTGGCAGCGGCAGAAGGATCTGCCGTCGGTGCAGGAAAGCGTCGAGCGGGCGCTGGCCCGGATCGATCCCGCCGCCCCGGGGGTGACGGGGGCGGGCCGAACCGACGCGGGGGTGCACGCGACCGGGCAGGTGGCGCATGTCGACATGACCCGCGACTGGGATCCGTTTCGCCTGGCGGAGGCGCTGAACTGGCATCTGAAGCCGGAACCCGTCGCGGTCCTGCGGTCCGCGGCGGTGGCGCCGGATTTCCATGCCCGCTTCCACGCCGTCGAGCGCCGCTATCTCTTTCGCATCGTGGAGCGGCGGGCACCGCTGACCCTCGCCCATGGCCAGGCCTGGCGCGTCGGGCTGCGCCTCGATCTTGACGCGATGCGGGCGGGGGCGGCGCATCTGCTCGGGACCCATGACTTCACCACCTTCCGCTCCTCGATCTGCCAGGCGAAAAGCCCGGTGAAGAGCGTGGAGGCGATCGAGATCGCCGAGCATGCCTGCCCCGGCGGGCGTGAGGTGACGGTCGCGGTGCGCGCCCGGTCCTTCCTCCACAACCAGGTCCGCAGCATCGTCGGCACGCTCGAGCGCGTGGGGACCGGCGCCTGGCCACCCGATCGGGTGGCCGCGGCCCTCGCCGCCCGCGACCGCGCCGCCTGCGGTCCCGTGGCACCGCCCGACGGGCTGGCGCTGGTGGGCGTCCGCTATCCGCCGGGTGCGGGTCCCTAGGCGGGCCAGGCCGCGGTCGCCAGGTCGAGGTCGTATCCCGGCTGGACGAACCCCTCTGCCAGGCCCGCCGCCCGCCAGTCCCGCAGCGGCCCGTGGCCGAGATGTGCGTCGATATAGCCCCGTGCGACCGGGCTCGCGGGCAAATCATAGGTCACGAATCGCGTGACCACAGGGGCAAAGAACGCATCCGCCGCGCCGTAGGTCCCGAAAAGCCACGGCCCGTCCGGTGCCGCCCCGCGCGCCGTCGCCCAGAGCGTCTCGATCCGCGCAATGTCCGCCAGAACCTCCGCCCCCGGGACGAAGCCGCGATAGATGTGGCGCAGGTTCATGGTGCAGCCGCCGCGTAACGCCTGGAACCCCGCATGCATTTCGGCCGTCATCGACCGGGCCAGTGCCCGCAGGGCGGGGTCCGCGGGCCAGTGCCCGGCCTGGGGATGCCGCTCTGCCAGCGTCTCGGCGATGGCGAGGCTGTCCCAGACCGTGTGCCCGCCGATCCGCGCCGCAGGCACGCGCATGGCCGGGGCAAACTCGGCCAGAAGCGCCTTGAACTCCGCCCCGTACATCCGCGCCGCCCGAACCTCGACCGGCAGGCCGAAGGCGGCAAAGAGCAGCCAGCCGCGCAGAGACCAGCTCGAATAGGTCCGATCGCCGATGGCGAGGATGTCGGTCATGGCTCCCTCCCTGGTGAAGCGCCAGTTAGCGGGACCCGCAATGGTCCGCAAAGCGATGGTTTGTGGCGTCCCGCATCAGGGTCGGTGATTGACCCGCTCGATCGCCCAGCCCCCTGCCACCCGGTCGATCCGCGTCAAGGACAGCGGGTCGATGCGAAAGCCGAGGCTGGCCCGCACGCCGACCCCTGCGAGCGTCAGCGCCGCCCGGATCGGACCGGCATGGGCGACGATCACCACGTCCTTCGCCGTAAGCGCCCCCAGCACCCGCGCCACGCGGGCCGCGACGGCATCGAGGCTTTCGCCCCCCGGCGCCGCGGCCGGGCCGGGATCGTCCCAGAAGCTGCGCGCGGCGGCCGGATCGGCGGCGGCGATGGCGTCCCAGCCCATCCCCTCCCACGCGCCGAAATGGATCTCGCGCAGGTCCGCGCTGTCGGGCAGCCGGGGGCCGGGCAGGTCGAGCGCCGCCGCCGTGGCCCGGGCGCGCCCGAGGTCCGAGGCGATGACCACCGCCCCCGCCGGCAGCACCGCCCGCAGCCGCGCGACCGCGGCCCTGTCCGTCAGGTCGGCAGGCGCGTCCGTCCAGCCGAGCGCCCCGGACAGGCCGGTGGGCGCGTGGCGCACCCACCAGAACCGGGTCACGGCGCCGCCTTGAGCACCAGCGGCAGGCCCGCGGCCATGAACACCACCCGGTCCGCGACCGCCGCCACGGCCTGGTTCAGCCGCCCCTGGGCATCCCGGAACGCCCGCCCCAGCGGCGTGTCGGGCACGATGCCCAACCCGACCTCGTTGGACACGAGCACGACCGGCCCCCGCCGGACGGCAAGTGCGGGAAGCAGCGTCGCCACCTCCTCCATCCGGTCCGCGAGCATGAGGTTGGAGAGCCAGAGCGTCAGGCAGTCGACCAGCACCGCCGCCCCCCCGGGCACCGCGGCCAGGGCGCCCGCAAGGTCATGGGGCGCCTCGATCGTGGTCCAGCCCGCGCCCCGGTCGGTCCGGTGGTCGGCGATGCGCGCGGCCATTTCCGCGTCGAACGCTTCGGCCGTGGCGATGTAGACGAGCGGCAGCCCGGTCGCGCGCGCCAGCCCTTCGGCATGGCGCGACTTGCCCGATCGCGCCCCCCCGATCACAAACGCGCAACTTCCTTCCAAACGACCCCTCCCGCGTGATCCGTTTCTGACCGTCGTGCGTACCAACAAGCAAGACCGGGGGAAAGGTATCCGCCCCTCCCCCACCCCCCGCAGGAAGAGGTCGTCGCCATGGCTCTCGACTCCGTCTCGTCGGACTTCGCCCCGATCCCCATGGCCCGCTCGGCCATGGCTGCCGAGATGCTTGACGCCGAAACCGAGCTGGCGCTGGCCCGGCGCTGGCGCGACCACGGTGACGAGGCGGCGCTGCACCGGCTCGTGACCGCCTACATGCGGCTCGCCATTTCGATGGCGGCCAAGTATCGCCGCTACGGCGCGCCGATGAACGACCTGACGCAGGAGGCCGGGGTGGGCCTGATGAAGGCGGCGGCGAAGTTCGATCCCGACCGCGGCGTGCGGTTTTCGACCTATGCCGTCTGGTGGATCAAGGCTTCA
Organism: Paraoceanicella sp.; assembly: GCA_031399375.1. Lineage (GTDB taxonomy): Bacteria > Pseudomonadota > Alphaproteobacteria > Rhodobacterales > Rhodobacteraceae > Paroceanicella. The sequence continues at coordinate 12,947 of JANNOT010000500.1, read as the reverse complement.
ATCCAGGATTACGTGATGCGCAACTGGAGCCTGGTGCGCACCGGCTCCACCTCGTCGCAGAAGGCGCTCTTCTTCAACCTGCGCCGCGTACGCGCGAAGCTGGAGCGCGAGGTGGGCACCGCCGCGGACGGCGTGGACGCCCATGACCTGCGCACCCGCATCGCGACCGAGGTCGGCGTGCCGCTGCGGGACGTGGAGATGATGGAGGCGCGGCTGTCGGGCTCTGACTTCTCGCTCAATGCGCTGCAGGCGGGAGACGAGGGGCGCGAATGGGTCGAGACGCTCGAGGATGATGCGCCACAGGCCGAGGCGCTGGTGGAACGCCGGACGGACCTCGCCCGGGCGCGGGTCTGGCTCGCCGACGCGTTCCAGTCCCTGACGGCCCGCGAGCGCCTGATCATCGCGGCCCGCAAGCTCGACGACGAGCCGCGCACGCTCGAATCCCTCGGCGACGAACTGGGGCTGAGCAAGGAGCGGGTCCGCCAGCTCGAGGTTCAGGCGCTGCGTAAGCTCAAGAAGACGCTCGAGGTCCGCACGGGCGGAGCCGCGGCCCTGATGGCGCAGGCGATGTGAGGGGCACGGCCCCCCTGCTCGCGCTTCTCCTCGTCGCCTGCACCGCACCGCTGCCCACGCCTGTCGCGGATGTGGTCGTGGTCGGGGAGTATCACGGGACCGCGGATCACCACGCGACCCAGGCGCGGATCGCACGCGAGATTGCGCCGACGGCGATCGTGTTCGAGCAGTTGTCCCCGGCGGACGAGTCGACGATCGCCGACCTGCGCGCCCGGGAGGCGGGGGTTGACGAGATTGCGTCGGCGCTCGGCTGGGCTGACCGGGGCTGGCCCGACCTCGCGCTCTATGCGACGATCTGGGATGCGGCGCCGGACGCCCGGGTGCTGGGATCAGAGCGGCCGCGCGATGACGTACGCCGATCGGTGCAGGACGGCGCGGCTGCGGTGTTCGGGGCCGACGCCGCGCGCTACGGGCTCAACCGTGCGCTCGACCCCGCCGAACAGGCAGCGCGGGAGGCCGAACAGTTCACCGTTCATTGCGATGCGTTGCCCCGCGAGCTTCTGCCCGGCATGGTCCAGGCGCAGCGCCTGCGCGACGCTGCACTTGCCCAGGCCGCGCTGCGGGCGTTCGAGACGCTTGGCGGACCCGTGCTGGTGGTGACCGGCAACGGCCATGCGCGGGCCGACTGGGGCGTGCCCGCGGTGCTGGCGCGCGCGGCCCCGGCGCTCGAGGTCGAGGCGGTCGGCCAGGGGCTTGGCGACCAGCCGCCTCCCGGGCGTTTCGACCGGCTCGTGTTCGCCCCGTCTCCACCCGTGCCGGCGCCCGATCCCTGCGGCGCCTGACCGATGCGCTTGCGTGCCATTGCCCCGTGACCTAGAGTTCAACCCAGTGGGTCGGTAGACTTTACAGGCCGGGGTGGGCATCGACATGGCCGTCGGCAAGCACGTGCTGCTCGTCATCGGGGGAGGGATCGCGGCGTATAAGGCGCTCGACCTGATCCGCCTCCTCCGCCGGGCCGACATCGCTGTGACCCCGGTCCTGACCCCCGCCGCGGGCCAGTTCGTCACGCCGCTCAGTGCCTCCGCCCTCGCCGGGGCACGGGTCTACCGCGAGCTCTTCGATCTGACCGACGAGGCGGAGATGGGGCATATCCAGCTCTCCCGCGCTGCGGACCTGATCGTGGTGGCGCCCGCGACCGCCGATCTGATGGCGAAGATGGCGGGGGGGATGGCCGACGATCTCGCGTCGACCCTGCTTCTGGCCACCAACCGGCCGGTCCTGATCGCCCCGGCGATGAACGTGCGGATGTGGCTGCATCCCGCGACCCGGCGCAACCTTGCGCAACTGATCGCCGACGGGATTGGCGTCGTCGGGCCGACCGAGGGGGACATGGCCTGCGGCGAGTTCGGCCCGGGCCGGATGGCCGAGCCCCCGGCGATCCTCGACGCGGTGACCGCCGCGCTCGTCGCGGGGCCGCCCGGGATGCCGCCCGGGGCGCCGCTCCTGGGACCGCTCGCTGGGCCGCTCACGGGGCCACTCGCCGGGCGGCGGGTGCTCGTGACCTCGGGTCCGACCCATGAGCCGATTGACCCCGTGCGCTACATCGCCAATCGCTCGTCGGGCGCGCAGGGGTCCGCGATTGCGGATGCGCTTGCACGGCTGGGCGCCGATGTCACGTTCGTCACCGGCCCTGCCACCGCGCCGCACCCGCAGGGCGTGCGGATCGTCCCGGTCGAGACCGCCGCCGACATGCTCGGGGCCGTCGAGGCGGCGCTGCCGGTCGAGGCGGCGGTCTTTGCCGCCGCGGTCGCGGATTGGCAGGTGGAGGGGGCGTCGCGCGCCAAGCTCAAGAAGGACGGTACGGGCCGTCCACCAAGCCTGATCCTGCGCGAGACGCCCGACATCCTGCGCACCGTCAGCCAGCGGGTCGAGGGCCGCCCCCGCCTCGTCGTCGGCTTCGCCGCCGAAACCGACGACGTGCTCGCCCACGCGGTCGCCAAGCGCGAGCGCAAGGGGTGCGACTGGATCGTCGCAAACGACGTGCGCCCCGAAACCGGGATCATGGGCGGGACGGAGAATGCCGTGACCCTGATCACCGCGGCGGGGGTGGAGGTCTGGCCGCGCCTGCGCAAGGCCGAGGTTGCCGCGCGGCTGGCCCAGCGGATTGCCGAGGTGCTGGGATGAGGGTCGGGATCGCCCGGTTCCGCCCCCATGACCTGCCCTTGCCCGCCTATGCGACGGCGGGTGCTGCGGGGATGGACCTGGCCGCCTGCCTGCCCGACGGCCCCGTCACCCTCGCGCCCGGGGCACGCGCGCTGATCCCGACCGGCTTCGCGCTCGCCATCCCCCCGGGGTGGGAGGTCCAGATCCGCCCGCGCTCGGGCCTCGCCCTTCGCCACGGGCTTGGCCTGGCGAATGCGCCGGGGACCATCGACAGCGATTACCGGGGCGAGGTCGGGGTGCTCCTGGTCAACCACGGGGCGGAGCCGGTCGAGATCGCCCATGGCATGCGCATCGCCCAGGCGGTGCTCGCCCCCGTTATCCGCTGCGCCTGGGACGAGGTCGAGGATCTGCCCGGCACGGCGCGCGGCACGGGGGGGTTCGGGTCGACCGGGTCATGATCCGCCTGTCGCGCAAATCGGCCCTTGCCCTCGAGGCGGTGCTCGACGTCGCCTTCAACGCGCGGCCCCATCCGGTGCAGGCCCGCGACATCACCGAGCGCCAGGGGATCCCGACGCGGCACCTCGAACAGGTGCTCCAGCACCTGGTGCGCGAGGGGATCCTGAAGGGGGTGCGCGGACCCCGGGGGGGCTACACGCTCGCCCGCGAACGCCGCCGCGTGACCATGGGCGACGTCGTGCGGGTCGTCGCGCGCATGGAAAGCGACGAGGACGACCCCCCGTCCACCGCCGCCCTGGGCGAGCAGGTGATCGGCCCGATCTGGCGCGACGTGCTGGACGGCATGCTGACCCGGCTCGACGCCGTGACGATGGAGGATCTCTGCCGCGACGCCCAGGCGCGCGGCATCCGGCGGGCCGGCGACACCGGGACCGATTTCACGATCTGACCAACCAGACCCTTCGGGAGGGGGCCCCCATGATCACCACCACGCCGCGCGGGCGGATCTATGACGACATCACCCAGACCATCGGCGGCACCCCGCTCGTGCGCCTGTCGCGCATGGCCGCGGCCGCGGGGGTGGAGGCCGAGATCCTCGCCAAGCTCGAATTCTTCAACCCGATCTCGAGCGTCAAGGACCGCATCGGCGTATCGATGATCGACGCGCTGGAGGCGTCGGGGCGGTTGCAGCCCGGGGGGACGATCATCGAGCCCACGTCGGGCAACACGGGGATCGCGCTCGCCTTCGTCGCCGCGGCGCGGGGCTACAACCTGATCCTCTGCATGCCCGACAGCATGTCGGTGGAGCGGCGCAAGATGCTCGCGCTGCTTGGTGCGACGCTGGAGCTGACCGAGGCCGCGAAGGGCATGCGCGGTGCCATCGGCCGGGCCGAGGAGTTGCTGGCCCAGCACCCCGGCGCGGTGATCCCCCAGCAGTTCGAGAATCCCGCCAACCCCGCGGTCCATGTCGCGACCACGGCCGAGGAGATCTGGGCCGATACGGGCGGGCGCGTGGATGCCTTCATCTCCGGTGTCGGCACGGGGGGCACGATCACCGGCGTGGGCCAGGTGCTGAAGGCGCGCAACCCGGCCGTGCGCATCGTGGCGGTGGAGCCCGAGGACAGCCCCGTCCTGTCGGGCGGCAAGCCCGGGCCGCACAAGATCCAGGGGATCGGCGCGGGCTTCGTGCCCGGCATCCTCGACCGCGGGCTGATCGACGAGGTGCTAACCATCGGCAACGAGACCGCGTTTGAGACCGCCCGCCGCCTCGCCGCGACCGAGGGCGTGCCGGGCGGCATCTCCTCGGGTGCCGCGGTTGCCGCGGCGCTGGAGCTGGGCGCGCGCCCCGGGATGGCGGGCAAGCGCATCGTCGTCATCATCCCCAGCTTTGCCGAACGCTACCTGTCGACCGCGCTCTTCGACGGGCTCTGATGGGGCGACGCGCCTACCAGGTGATCCGCTCGATCTGGCTGAATTCAAGCTGCCCGCCATCGGCGAACTGCACCACGCCCGAGACGGGCTCGTCGAAGGTGAAGGCGGCCTCGCCGCTCCAGGGCACGGGGCTGCCGTCGATCACGACGGTCCAGTTTCCGCTGTCCGGCGCGCCCGCCTGGCCGAGGTCGATGGTATCGGTCCAGGCGCCCGCGCCGCCCTCGACGCTGTCGGTGCTGCCGTCGAGCGCTGCGACGAAGATGTCCGCGCCGTCGCCGCCCCGCATCACCTCGTCACCTGAGCTGGCGATGAAGGTGTCGGCGCCGTCGGTCCCGGTCAGGGTGGCGTCGGCCCCGGTGCCCGCGATCACGCTCGGCTCGACCCGCAGATCCACGCTCTGCCCGGCCGATACCGTGCCCGCCGCATCGACCACGCTGATCGCGATGGTCCGATCCCCGGCGGCAAGCCCCGCCGCATCCGATGTGGTGAGGGTGAGGCTGCCCAGCACGCCCTCGTAGGTGCCGACCGGGGCGGCGCCCGCCAGGGTCAGGCCGCCATCGTCGCCCAGGACGATCGCGATGTCGGTGCCCGCGACATAGGTGTCCCCGTCGCGGATTTCGGTGGCGATCCCGTCGAACTCCAGCCGGTCGCCGTCCAGTCCGCCCGCCAGGGTGATCGTGGCGCCCTGCATCATCGTGTCGTCGATGTCGGTGATGTCGACCGCGTCCAGCGCGCTGCCCGCGACCGCCCCCGCCGCGATGTCCCCCGCCGCGTCGAGCGCGAGGATGGGGGCGTCGCTGACCGCCGCGATCTCGACGGTGAAGGGAACCTGCGCCCGCGCGGTGCTGTCGCCATCCGCGCTCTCGGCGCCCAGCGTCAGGGTCAGCGTGCCGTTCCAGTTGGCGGGCGGAAACAACGTCAGGCCGGGCAGGTCGTCGGCATCGACGCGCCAGGTGCCGTTGCCCAGGTCGGACCCCGCCGACAGCGCAAATCCCGCGGGCAGGCCGCCCACCGTGACGCCCAGAACCTCCGAGCCGTCGGTATCGGCGAGCACGGCGGCGAGCGCGAGCGCGACCCCGCCATCCTCGAGCCCCGCGACATCCCCCGCCGTGATGTCCGGGGTATCGGCAACCGCCTCGATGGTGGCTGTGATGTCAAAGACGGTCTCGGCCCTGCTCCCGTCCGCCTCGACCGCGGCCACGGCCACGGTGAAGCTGAGGATCCCGGCATAGTTCGCCGGGGGGGTCACGGTCAGCGTGTCGAACGCCGCGGCGGGCACCACCCAGCTTCCGTCCGCCCGCGCGGTCCCCGCCGAGAGGATGGCGCCGTCCGGCAGGCCGGTGATCACCGCCTCGAGCGTCTCGGACCCGTCCGCATCGGTCAGGAAGGCCCGGATGGGCAGGTCGAAGGCGGTATCCTCGACCCCCTCGTGCGCGCGGTCGAGCAGGGCCACCGGCGCATCGACCCGGTCCGAGACGGTCAGGGTGAAATCGACCGCCGTGCCCGCGGCGTCGGCGGTCCCCGCCTCGAGCGCGAATGCCTCCATCCGCAGCACCAGCTCCCCCGCCCAGTTCAGCGGCGGGGTCAGGGTCAGGCCGGTCAGCTGCCCCTGGGTCAGGGTCCAGCTTCCGTCGCCGTTGTTGATGCCCGCGGAGAGCAGCGCACCCTCCGGCAGGCCGGAGACGACGATGGACAGCGCCTCGGACCCGTCCCGGTCCGTCAGGTGCGCCGACAGGCTGAGCGGGATCGCCATGTCCTCCGCCCCCGCGACGTCCGCGGCACTGGCGAACGGCGCGTCGGCGACCGCGGCGATGCTGACGCTGACGCTCTGCGTCGTCTCGGCGGTCTCGCCCGTCGCCTCGCGCGTCGTGACGGTCAGGGTCAGGGCATAGGTTCCCGCGGCGTCCGGCGGCGGGACGAAGACGACATCCCCGATCGCTGTGGGCGTGACCGACCAGCGTCCGTTGCCGAGATCGGTGATCCCCGCCCCGGGTCGCAGCGTCGCGCCGTCGGGCAGGTCGGAGATCAGGATGCTCTCGACCGTTTCGCTGCCATCGGCATCGGTCGCGGCGATGGAGAGGTTGAGGGGCAGGGCCGCATCCTCCGCCCCCGCACCTGGCCCCGCGCCGATGGCGGCATCGTCGGCCACGGCCGCGACGCTGACCGTCAGGGCGGTGGTGGTCACCGCAGCGTCCCCGGTGGCCTCGAGCGTGGTTGCGATCACGCTCAGCGCGATGTCGCCCGCGAAATCGGCGGGAGGGGTCAGGGTCAGGCCCGCAAGCTCGTCCGTGGTCAGAAGCCAGTGCCCCGTGACGGGATCGCGGACCCCGGCGCTGAGGCGCGCGCCCTCGGGCACCCCCTCGATGCGAAGGCTCAGCGTCTCGCGCCCCGCATCGCTGTCCCGCCCCGCTGCCGCGATGGTCAGGGGGATCGCGTCGTCCTCGGTCCCCACGGCTGCGACGACGGTCAGGTCGGGGGCCTGGGCGACCGCAGCGGCCCCCCCGCCATCCCCGCCCGTCCCTGGGTCGCCGCCCCCTCCGCCACCATCCCCGCCACCATCCCCGCCGCCATCCCCGGCAGCCACGGTCACGGTCAGCACGCCGGTGGTGGTGGCCGTGCTGCCCTCGCGCTCGGTGGACACGGCCATGACCGTGATCTCGGCCGTGCCGGTGAACCCCGCGGGGGGGCGGATGGCGAGGCCGGGCAGGTCGTCGGCCGCGACGAGCCAGACCCCGTTGCCGCTCGGCCGTCCGGCGGACACGCGAAACCCGTCGGGGACGTCACGCAGCCAGACCATCGCGGTTTCCGACCCGTCGGTGTCAGTCAGCACCGCATCGATCGAGACCGGGGTCCAGGCGGCATCGGGATCGGCCGAGGCGTGGGTGGTCAGGGTGGCATCGGTCAGGTCCAGGACCGGGGCATCCGCCACCCCGGCCGGATCGACGGTGATCGTGCCGGTCACGGTGCGCGAGGCCGTGCCCCCATCGCCGCCGGTGTCCGTCACGGTCGCCAGCACGGACAGGACGACGGCCTCGTCGCTGTCCGCGGCCAGGGTGATGGTCAGCCCGGCCGCCTCGGCCTGGGTCAGCGTCAGGGTCCCGCCCACGGGCGACAGGACCGTGCCGTCGGCGCGGCGGATCACCGCCCCGCCGGGCAGGCCGGTCACGGTCAGGTCGCCCGTGATCGTCTCGGACCCGTCGCGGTCGCCGAGCGCGGGCAGAAGGTCGAGCGCGATGGCCCCATCCTCGGACCCCGCCGCCACCCGGGCGTAATCGGCGGTATCGATCCCCGGCGCGACCGTGACCGTCAGCGTCTGGGTGCTGACCGCCTCGTCACCCCCGCGCGCCTCCTGCGCGATGGCGCGCAGGCTGAGCGTCAGGGTCCCCGAGAAATCGGCGGGCGGGATCAGGGCGACCGTCGCGGCTTCGGCCGCCGTCAGCGACCAGGTCCCCGGACCCTGGTAGAGCCCCGCGGTCAGCCGCGCGCCCGCGGGCAGGCCGCTGACGACGTAGCTCAGCGCCTCGCTGCCATCGGTGTCCACCAGCGTGGCGGACAGGTGGAGCGGGATGGCCGCGTCCTCAACGCCCGCCGCGGTGTCCGTCCCCCAGACCGGCGCATCGGCCACGGCGGCGACGATGATCGGCACGCTCTGGGGGGCGCTTTCCGCCTGGCTCCCGTTCGGCTCCTCGACGATCCCCACGATGGTGAGCGCGAAGTCCTCGTCGCTCTCCGCCGGTGGGGTGACGGTCAGGGTAGCGATGTCGGCTGCCGGCACGAACACGCGGCCATCGGCATCCGCGCCGAGCACGACCCCGCCCGCGCGGAGCACCGCCCCGGCGGGCAGGCCGCCGACGCGCAGGCCGACCAGGGTTTCGGACCCGTCGATATCGGTGTCGCGCAGGGTCGCGTAGATCGGGATCGCGGTATCCTCGGCCCCGTAGCTGCCCGCGACGGCGAGCGTCGGCGCATCCGCCACCCCCTCGACCGTCACCGCGAAGGCGGCGCTGTCGGACGCGGTGGACCAGTGGCTGTCGATGGCCGTGGCGGTGAGGGTGAGATGCATCGTGCCGGAATAGTCCTGCGGCGCCGTGACGGTCAGGCCGTGGAGATCGCCCGCGACCAGGCTCCAGCTGCCATCGTCGTTGCGGGCCCCGCGGTTGAGCACCGCCCCCTCGGGGAGGCCGGTCAGGCGCAGGCCCAGGGCCTCGGACCCGTCCGTGTCGGTCAGCGCGGCAGAGAGGTCGAGGGGGATGGCCTGATCCTCGAGCCCCGTCGCGTCGGCGGCGCCGACCAGCGGCGTGTCCGCCACGGCGATGACCCAGACCGTGGCGGTCCCGCTGATCTCGCGCGATTCCCCCGTGGACGAGCCCGTCTCGGTCAGCGTCGAGCGGAAGCCGAGCACGATCGCGGCGTCGCTGTCATCGGGCGGGGTGATGTGGATGGACCCCGCCCGCAGGAGCGCGGTCGAGACGTCCCACGTCCCGGGCGCGGTCTCGACGCCCGACGACAGGCGGGCACCGGCCGGCACCCCGCTGACGGTCGTCACGGGGGCCCAGACCTCGGACCCGTCCTGGTCCATGCCGTAGAAGCCGCAATGGACCGGGATCGCGGTATCCTCGTAGCCCCAGCCCCAGCCCCCCAGCCACCCGGCGTCGAGCGTGCCGTCGACGCTGACGGTGAAGGCCGTCTGGGCCGTGGCGGTGGCGCCGCCATCGGCCTCGGTCGCGACGGCCGTCAGGGTCAGGCTGAAGCGGCCCGAGAAATTCTGGGGCGGGGTCAGGGTGACGGTGGACAGCTCTGCCGCCGTCAGGGTCCAGACGCCGTCCGCGCCCTGGGACCCGGCGCTCAGCCGCGCCCCGTGGGGCATGCCGCCGATCCGGAAGGTCAGGCTTTCGGACCCGTCCAGATCGGCCAGCGCGCCGCCGAGCCCGGTCAGCGCGATGGGGCTGTCCTCGATCCCCGCCGCATCGGCCGCGGTGACCGTGGGCGCATCGGCCACGGCCTGCACCGCCACGACCACTGTCGCGACGTCCGCCGCCTGGTCGGACCCGTCGATCGCGACGGCCTGGATCGTCAGGGCGATGTCCCCATCCTGGTCAGCCGGCGGCCGGATCGCGAGCAGCCCCGCCTCGAAATCCGCGCGGGGCACGGCCCAGGTGCCCGGACCCGTTTCCACGCCATGGCTGAGCGTGGCGCCCGGGGGCACGCCGCCGATGGTCAGCGTGGGGCCGAGCCGCTCCGAGCCGTCGGTGTCCGACAGCCCGAGGGTGCCGGTCACGGCAATCCAGGTATCCTCGTCCCCGCTGGCCGATGCCGCGATGACCGGGGCGTCCGCCACCGCGGCGACGCTGACCGTGGCGGTGGCGGTCGCGCGGGCGACATCGGTGCCATCGGTGCTGGTCGCGGTCATGCCGAGCGTGATCGTGCCCGAGACGTCCGCGGGCGGCAGGATCGCGAGCGCACCGGCCTCGAACACCTCGCGCGCGACTACCCAGGTGCCGGGCGCGGTCTCGACCCCGTGGCTGAGGCTGGCGCCCGCGGGCACGCCGGTGATCGTGAGCGTGGGTCCCAGGGTCTCCGACCCGTCGGTGTCGGTCAGCGCCAGCGTGCCGGTCACGGGGATCCAGCCATCCTCGTGCCCGGCGCCCCCCGCGAGGATCACGGGGGCGTCGGCCCTGGCCGCGACGGTGATGGTCACGGGCACGGTCGTGGCCGCGGTGTCGCTGCCATCGATGCTGACGGCGGTCAGGGTCAGCGCGATGGGGCCCGAAAAATCCCTGGGGGGCAGGATGGCGACGACGCCCGCCTCGAAATCTCCGCGCGCGACCGCCCAGGTGCCGGGCGCAGTCTCGACCCCGTGGCTGAGGGCCGCGCCTGCGGGCACGCCGGCAAAGGTCAGGGTGGGGCCGAGCGTCTCGGACCCGTCCGTGTCGGTCACGCCGAGCCTGCCAGTGACGGGGATCCAGCGGTCCTCGTCGCCCGCGCCCGCGGCTGTGGCGACCGGCGCATCGGCGACCGCGGCGATGGTCAGGGGGATGTCCAGCACGCGCAGCGCGGTGGCGCCGTTCGCGCCCTCGGTCGCCGTGGCGGTCAGGCGCAGGAGGCAGGTCCCCGACTGGTCCGCGGCCGGGATCAGGGTCAGCCCCGCGAGATCGTCCGGCACCAGCGTCCAGCTGCCATCGACCTCCTCGACCCCCGCGCTCAACCGGGCGCCGGGCGGCAGGCCGGTCAGGGAGAGGGTCAGGGTTTCCGACCCGTCCGTGTCGGTCAGGGCTGCGGAAAGATCGAGGGCGATCGCCCCGTCCTCCGCCCCCGTGGCGGCCCCCGCCCGAAGGGCCGGTGCGTCCGCCACGGCCGTTATCGTCACCGGCAGGGCGGTGGCGATGGCGCGCACGGCGCCGGTGCCGTCCGCGTCGATCACCTCGGCCCGCAGGGTCAGGGCGATGTCGGCATCGCTGTCCCCGGGCGGGTAGAGATGCACGGTCCCGGCGACCAGCGCGCCGCGGTCCACCACCCAGACCCCGCCGCCGAGATCGGTGCCCCGGTCGAGCCGGGCACCGGGGGGCAGCCCCTCGACCCGGACGCTGTCGCCCCAGTGTTCCGAGGGGTCGGTGAGCGTGCCGAAACTGGCAGTCAAAGCGATCGGCCCGTCCTCGGGTCCCGCGGCGGCGGCGGCGAGCGGGCCGCCATCGACGACCGGGGCCACGTCCACGCGGAAGGTGACGGCGCTCGATGCGCTGCCGCCGGAGGCCTCGGTCGATGTGCCGGTCAGGGTCAGGGTCAGGCGCCCGGCGAAATCCGCAGGCGGGGTCAGCAGAAGCCCGGCAAGGTCGCCGGGGGCGAGGCGCCATGTCCCGTCCGCCTCCCGCGTGCCTGCCGACAGGGTCGCGCCTGCGGGCAGACCGGCGAGCGTCAGCGACAGCGTCTCTGATCCGTCGCGGTCGGTCAGGGCCGCGGAAAGGTCGAGGGGGATGGCGGTATCCTCGGACCCCGCCGCCCGTTCGGCGGCGATGTCGGGCGCGTCGGCCACGGCCGCGACGGCAATCTCGGCCCGCGCCTCAAGCATGCGCGTATCGCTCGACCCCCCGGCGCGATCCACCAGTGCCACGCGGAACGTCAGGGTGACGGGTGCGTCGCCGTCCGCCGGGGGGAGGAGGGCGAGGGTGCCCCCGGTGAGGGCCGCCGTCGGCACCTGCCAGATGCCCGGCGCGACCTCGACGCCCGCGTTCAGCCGCGCGCTATCGGGCAGGCCCGCGACCTCGGTGACGGCGGCGAGGCTCTCGGACCCGTCGGTGTCGGGGGTGACGAAGCTGGCGGAGAGCGCGATCCAGCGATCCTCCGACCCCGCACCCGCCACGGCGAGCGCCGCTGCCGCCTCGGCGACCGGGGCGATCGTGACCGACAGGGCCGTGCTGCGGGTGCTGACACCCCCGTCCGCCTCCCGCGCCTCGGCGGTCACGGTCAACGCGAAGCTGCCCGAGAGATGGGCGGGGGGCAGGAGGATGAGGCCCGCCAGATCCCCCGGTGCGAGGGTCCAGGTCCCGTCCGCCCCGGGTCGGCCGGCGCTGAGTCGCGCGCCCTCCGGCAGGCCGGACACGGTGATCGACAGGGTTTCGGACCCGTCCAGATCCCCGAGCGATGCCGCGATGTCGAGCGGGGTCGCCATGTCCTCGGCCCCGGTGGCGGGGGAGGTGGCGAGATCGGGCGTGTCCGCCGCCGGGGCAAGGGTGAGCGGCAGCTCCGTCTCCCGCGTGACCGGACGCCCGGCGCTGTCGCGGGTCACCAGGGTGACGGAGAGCGTGACGCTTCCGCTCCAGTCCTCGGCCCCGAGGAAGGCCACCCCCCGCGCCGCCTCGACCGTCAGGGTCCACGTGCCCTCCGGCCCCTCGACGCCCGCGGTCAGCCCGGCGCCCGGGGGCAGGCCGGTGATCGTAACGCGCGCCGCGGGATCGCCGCTGACCAGGGTCAGGTCGAGGTCGAGGGGCAGGGGCTCATCCTCCCGCCCGGTCTGCGGTCCGGCCGAGAGGCCGGGCATCGCGACGGTCGGGGCGGGCTCGACATTCCCCGCCCCCTCCCCCCCGGCGGGCGCGGGTGCGGTCCGGGTCGGGGAACCCACGGGGGCAGGCCCCGGGGCCTCCGACCCGGGGGCGGGCGCGGACGCCTGCGGCGCCGCGGCCCGGGCGGCGGCCGCCGCGGGCTCCATCATGCGCGGCGGTGCCTCGGCAAGGGGTACCGCGGCACCCGGTGCGGCGGGTGCTTCCACATCTGACCAGGTCTGCGTGTAAGCAGTTACCTGAAACCCTGCACCGCCTGCCTTGTTGAGCAGTGGAATGAACTCGTCCCCGATCAGCTCGTTGAACTCATCGGCGTGTATCGCAATCCGC
>JANNOT010000469.1:0-1737 GCA_031399375.1 Paraoceanicella sp. | reverse complement strand
CCGTGGGGATCGACGGCGCGCACCTCGTCGCGGTTGGGTCGGATCACCCGCACGTCCCGCAGACCGAGCGCATCGGCCAGATCCTGCTGGTAGGCGAGGGTGGCGGGAAAGAGCATCCCGGTTTCGAGAAACAGGATCGGCGTCGCGGGGTCGATCTCTGCGACCATGTGCAGAAGCGGCGCACTTTCGGCACCAAAGGACGACACCATGGCGATGCGCCCGGGAAAATCCCGGGTCAGGGCGGCGCGCAGGATCTCCTGCGGGCTTGCCCCCTCGGCCAGCCGGTTCAGTGCCCGCGAGACGGTCGGGGCGGGCAGGGACACAAGCTTGTCGTCGCGGGTCACCGAGAGGGGAGAGGTCATTGCGTCACCCGCGCCGCACGGCGCGCCTCCAGGATGCTCAGGCGGCCGGAATAGCCGCGCTGGTAGGCAACGCCGACCGACCGCACCGCCCGGTCCCACTGGTCCTGGGGCTGGCGCGCATCGAGCGCAGCGGGCGTCTCCACCTCGGAGAACCCGCAGGCGAGGAGGTAGTCGAGCTGGTCCGCGATCACCGGCCCCGTGGCACGCAGCCGCCCCGTGAAGCCGAGCGCGCGCAGGCGGCGCGCGATGGAAAAGCCGCGCCCGTCGGAAAACGACGGGAACGCCACCGAAATCAGGCCCACCCGGTCGAACACGGGCACAAGAGCCGCGGGATCGACCGTGTTCGGCACATGGATGCCCTGGCGCGCCGGATCGTTGCCCGGCAGGTCGCAGGGCCAGTCGAGCAGCGTCTGCCCGCGGACGAAATCGTCCGCGATCACGCCGCCCGCGTCACGCAGCACCGGCATAGAGCGCCTCCTTGAACGGGGCCATGCCGACGCGGCGATAGGTCTGCAGGAACGTCTCCCGATCGGCCCTGAGGCCGAGATAGGTGTCCACGAGCGTTTCGATCACGCCCGCGACCTCGTCATAGGAAAATCCCGGTCCGGTGCGATCGCCAAGGGCCGCGTCGTTCGTGGCGTCGCCGCCCAGCGTGATCTGGTAAGATTCGACCCCCGCCTTGTCGAGCCCGAGGATGCCGATATGCCCGACATGGTGGTGCCCGCACGCGTTGATGCAGCCCGAGATCTTGATGGCGAGCGGCCCGATGGCCCGCTGGCGCGCGGGATCGGCAAAGCGCCGGGCGATGTCCTGGGCGACGGGGATCGCCCGGGCGGTTGCAAGCGCGCAGTAGTCGAGGCCGGGGCAGGCGATGATGTCGGTGATCAGCCCCTTGTTCGGCGCCTCGAGCCCCTGGGTCTTGAGCAGGGACCAGAGGGCGAAGAGCTGGTCGCGCCGCACGTTCGGCAGGACGATGTTCTGCTCGTGGGTCACGCGCAACTCGTCAAAGCTGAACCGCTCGGCGGCCTCGGCCAGCACGCGCATCTGCTCGGCCGTTGCGTCGCCGGGGGCGCCGCCGACGGGCTTCAGCGACACGGTCACGGCCAGGTAGCCGGGGATCCGGTGGGGGAAGCCGTTCTGCGCAACCCAGGCCCCAAAATCGGGATGCGCCGCCTCGGCCCGGGCAAGGATCGCGCTCTGCGCCGGCAGGTCGGCATAGGTGGGCGGTGCGAACTGCGCCGCGATCCGGGCATGTTCGGCCAGGTCATCCGCGGACGCGCGCGCCAGGGCGGCGAACTCCGCCTCGACCTGTGCGCGGTAGGCGTCGATGCCGATCTCGTGGACGAGGATCTTGATGCGCGCCTTGTACTTGTTG
>JANNOT010000460.1:0-10075 GCA_031399375.1 Paraoceanicella sp. | reverse complement strand
CCCGCGGTGGCGAGGTTGGCGAGCAGCGTCGCCCGACCCGACGGGGGGGCGACCCCGGCCATGGCAAGGAACGCGCCCGCGCCCGCAGCACGGGCATAGGCGATGGCCTCGTCGACCTGGGCCTGGAACTCCCCCTCCCGCCCCGGCACGGCGCCCAGACCGCTGTCGCCCCGCGCCGCGTCGCCGAGCGCGGTGTTGAGCGCCAGAAGCTCCACCCCCGCGACGGCGCAGGCGGCGCGGACCGCGTCGGGCGGGGTGTCGTAGGGCCAGTGGAGCTCGATTCCCCCGAAGCCCGCCCGCCCCGCGGCAGCGATGCGGTCCAGCAGCGGACGGTCGGGCCAGAGGAACCCCAGATTGGCCGACAGGCGGATCATGCCGCGATCCGCCCGCCAAGCTCGTCCTCGACATGCGCGCGGATGATCTCGTCGAACGATCGCTCGGCGTGAAAGCCCAGACCCTCTGCGCGGGCGGTGTCGAAATCGCGCGGCCAGCCCGCGACGATCCGGTCGATGGCGGGGTCGGGTTCGCGCCGGATCAGCCCGACTGCCGCGGGGGCGACCCGGGAGAGCGCCGCAATCTGCTCGCCCACGGTGGCCGAGAGGCCGGGCAGGCTCAGGTTGCGCCGGGCGCCCATGGCCGCGGTGTCCATCGTTGCGGCGTGGAGGAGAAAGCCGATTGCCGCGCGCGGGCTCGCGAACCAGTGGCGCACATCCTCGGACACGGGCAGGACCGCTTCCTGCCCCACGAGCGGCTCGCGCAGGATGTTGGAGAAAAAGCCCGAGGCGGCCTTGTTCGGCGCCCCGGGGCGGATGCAGATGGTGGGCAGGCGCAGGCCGACACCGTCGAAGAACCCGCGGCGGGAATAGTCCGCCAGCAGCAGTTCCCCGATCGCCTTCTGCGTGCCGTAGCTCGTCAGCGGCGTCTCGAAGAACGTGTCGTCGATCTTGTCGGGGAACGGCGCGCCGAACACGGCGATGGACGAGGTGAAGACGACCCGCGGGCGGTAGCGGTCATGGGCGGACGCGGCGCGGATCGCGTCGAAGAGATAGCGGGTCCCGTCGAGATTGATGCGGTAGCCCTTGTCGAAATCCGCCTCCGCCTCGCCCGACACGATCGCGGCGAGGTGGAACACGATGTCGGGCCGCCCCGCGATCAGCCGTGTCGCCGTGCCGGGGTCCGAAAGATCGGCCGTCTCGAGCGCCACGCGCCCGCCAAACCCGGCGGGGGCCGCGGGGGCCACGACATCGGCGAGCGTCAGCGCCTCGACCGCCCGCCCGCCCAGGCCGCCATCGGCGACGAGCCGCGCGGTCAGCTTGCGTCCGACCATTCCGGCGGCACCGATGATGAGGATATGCATGGGGGTCAGCCTCTGTTGGGATCCGGCCCGACGGCGCGGGCGGGGGCGACAAGGTCGCGGGTGGTGGCGTGGATGCGGTCGAGATGGATGCGGAAGGCCGCGGTGGTCGCGGCCGCATCGCGGGCGCGCAGGGCGGCGACAATGGCGCGGTGATCCGCCAGACTGCGGGCGATCGCCCCGGGGCGGGCCATGGCGGCCCGGCGATGCTCCATCATGTGGCCATAAAGTGCGCAGACCATGTCCGAGAGCACGGCATTGGGCGCGGCCTGGTAGATCGCGAGGTGAAACGCGCGGTCGCAGATCAGAAAACGGACCGGATCGTCGCCCGCCGCCACCTGGGCCGCCAGCGAGACATCGAGGATGTGGAGCGTGGCGGCATCCATCGTGCGGGCCGCCGCTGCCACGAGCGGCAGCTCCACCGCCATGCGGGCCGCGTGCACGTCCTCGATCTCGATCTCGTAAGCGTTGAGGTGCCCGGGGGCGACGACGCCCTGCGCGAGCGCACCGACTTCGGCGCTGACGACCCGGGTCCGCGTGCCGTGCGACACCGCGACGATCCCGCGCCGCGCCAGAAGCAACAGGCCGCCGCGCACCGTCTCCCGGCTGACGCAGAGCGCTGCGGCGAGGTCGCGTTCCCCCGGCAGGACGTCATCGACCCGAAGCGCGCCGGTGACGATCAGGGCGGCGATCTTGTCCGCCACGATGGCCCGGACGCTGGGGCGCACGACCTCGTCGCGCAGGTCGGGCATGACAACCGATCCCGGGTTGTGGTGGGGGGCCATGCTGCGTATGGCTTCTGCGCCGGTATCCGGGGCGGCATCCATGGGCACGGCACCCCTCGCGGCAGGCAACTGGTCCGGCGACCGGACCAACGAATTAGGCGCCCGCGGGCGGGTCGTGTCAAGCACGGCCGCCCGGGGTCTTGGACGGTGGCGCCGGTCAGGACAGGGTAAGGCGCGGCGACGCCAGCCGGCCGCGCCCAGCAGCGCGAGGCCCGAGGCCGCGAGCGCGATGCTGGCAGGCGCCGGTACCGCGATCAGGTCACCGAACGACACGAATGCCGCACCGGACGCGATGTCCGGATTGGTTTCGCGCACGAACAGCTCGACCAGGTAGCTCCCGGGGCTGAGGGCATAGCCGAGCAGCCGTCCGTCGAAATACCCGTCGGCATTCACGCTTTCGACGGTCCAGGGGACGAGCGCGCCGTCGATATAGAGGTCGAATTCATCCCCCAGAAGGAAATCGTCGACCGCGTTGATGGTGTAGAGCGTCTCTGCCCCGATCGACAGTTCCCACGACGTGCCGAGGTCGGTGAACACGTCATTGGTGTCGTAAATCTCGTCGATGAAGCCGAGATCGTTCCACTCGACGTAATACGTGGCACCCGCGGGTGGCACGACGACGGCCGCCATTGCGGGCCCGGCCAGGGGCAGTGCCAGGAGGGCGCTGGAAAACGTGAATGCAAGCAAGGCTTTGGAATGCAGCATGGCGAAACTCTCACTTGGTTCGAGGCTAGAAGAAATATCGCACACTTCGCCGGGCGCGGTGAGACATTTTTCGTTAATGCCGCATCCAAACTCGCGTCATGCGGGTATCACGGCCGCCGGAGGCCCGCGAAAAAGCGGCGGAGGAGTGCTGCGCTCTCCGCCTCGCCCAGGCCGGGATAAAGCTCGGGCCGGTGATGGGCCTGGGGATGGGTAAAGACGCGGGCGCCATGTTCCACCCCGCCCGACTTGGGATCGCCCGCCCCCCAGTAAAGCCGCGCGATCCGGGCCCCGGCGATGGCGCCCGCGCACATCGCGCAGGGCTCGAGTGTCACGTAGAGATCGAGTCCCGGCAGACGTTCGGAGCCGCGCGCGGCGCAGGCGGCGCGCAGGGCGAGGATCTCGGCATGGCCGGTCGGATCGCGGTGCTCGCGCACGCGGTTCCCGGCCTGGGCGACCGCCATGCCCGCTGCGGGGTCCCAGACCACGGCGCCGACCGGCGTCTCGCCCCGCGCGGCCGCCGCCGCGGCCTCCGCCAGGGCGATCGCCATGGGGCCGGTCACGCCGTGACCCGTTCGAGGAGAAGGATCGCACGCGCATCCTCGACGATCTCGCGCAGAAGGACAAAGCCCGCACGGGTGAGCAGGCGGCGCGACGGGGCGTTGTCGCGGCGTACCGCCGCCCCGACCCGGTGGGCGATCGCCGGTGCCTCGGCGAGCACGGCCGCGACCGCCTCGGTCGCGAAGCCCCGCCCGCGTTCGCCGGGTAGAACGGCATAGGCAAGCTCCACCGCCCCCGCCCCGTCGAGGATCGCGAACTGAAGCCCCGCGATGCCGACGAGCCGGTCGCCCGCGAACCAGAGCCGCGGCCCCCAGCCATGGGCCTGCCAGTGCGCCGCCATGCGCAGGCCCGCGGCGGCGCAGCGCCCGTCGTCCCAGACGCTGCCGGGTGGCGAGGTCCAGTCGGTGACCGCGGGCGTTCCGAAGATCGCGCGCGCGTGGCCCGCATCCGCCCCAGTGACGGGACGCCCGGTCATGCGCGCTGTGGTCAGGGTCGCCATGCGTCCGTCATGCCGCGCCGCCCCGCCCTGCACAAGCCGCGCGCTTGTGGCGCGGCCGGGCGGCGTATAGAGCGGGCACATGGGTGACACCGCATGAGCGACACCGGTCCCGAGGGCGAGCGCATCGCCAAGCGCCTGGCGCGCGCGGGCATCGCCTCGCGCCGCGTGGCGGAGCGCCTGATCGAGGCGGGGCGCGTGCGCGTCAACGGCCGGGTGATCGACAGCCCCGCGCTGAACGTCGGTCCCGCCGACCGGATCGAGGTCGATGGCCGCGTGGTCGGCGCGCCCGAGCCCGCCCGGCTCTGGCGCTATTACAAGCCGGTGGGGCTCGTGACATCGGAGGCCGACGAAAAGGGGCGGCCGACCGTTTTCGACCGCCTGCCCGAGGATCTGCCGCGGGTCATGTCGATCGGGCGGCTCGACCTCAATTCCGAGGGGCTCCTGCTCCTGACCAATGATGGCGGGCTGAAGCGGCGGCTGGAGCTGCCCTCGACGGGCTGGCTGCGCAAATACCGCGTGCGGGTGAAGGGGATGCCGACCGAGGCGATGCTGGCTCCGCTGGTCCGCGGCCTCGTGATCGCGGGCGAGCGCTTCCTGCCGATGCAGGTCAGCATCGACCGCCAGCAGGGTGCCAATGCCTGGCTGACCGTGGGCCTGCGCGAGGGCAAGAACCGCGAGATCCGCCGCGCGCTCGCCGATGTGGGGCTCGACGTCAACCGGCTCATCCGGGTGTCCTACGGCCCGTTCCAGCTCGGCGACCTGGTCGAGGGGGCGGTGGAGGAGGTCCGGGGCAAGGTCCTGCGCGAGCAGCTGGGGCTGAAGGCGCCGGACCGGGCGGCGGAGCGTGCGGCACCCGCCCCCGCGCCCGCCACGGTGCGCGCGTCCGCGTCGCGCCCACCCCGGCCGCGCCCGGCGGGGGCATCCGATCCCGGCGCGCGGGTCACCCGCACTACGCCCACCCGCCGCCCGCGCTGAGCGCTATTCGGCCGGGGCCCGGGTGGACCAGAGCTTTACGCCCCCGGCCTGCTCATAGGCCATGCCCGCCGGGTAGCTGATCGCCTCAAGCTGCAACCCCCAGGGCGCCTGGAAATAGAGGATGCTCTGCCCCGCCGCCGGGCCATCGGTCACCGGGATCGGCCCGAGCCGGGTCGCCACACCCTTTTCTCGCAGGTAGGCCGCGGCGGCGGCGATGTCGTCCACGTAAAAGGCGATGTGGAACCCGCCCACGTCGCTGTTCCTTGCGATCGCCACCGCCTGATCGGGGCTCGTGTACTTGAAGAGCTCGATGTTGGAGCCGAAGCCGCAGCGCATCTGCATGATCTCCTCGATCACCGCGCGGGGGTTCACGCCGAGCGCGTCGGTCATGAAGCTGCCCGCGTCGTCGCGGAACGGGCCGAAGCTCATCGCCTTGGTACAGCCCAACACGTCGGTAAAGAACGCCACGGCCTCCCCCATGTCGGGGACCGTCAGCCCCACATGGTCCACGCCGCGGGTGCCCGGCACGCCCTGCGCTGCCGCCCCGCCCGCCAGCGCGCACAGTGCCGCTGCCACGATTCCGATCCGCCCCATTCCCGCCCCCTGCTCGCTGTCTCCGGGTCGGAGTGAAGCGCAATCGCGTGTCCGGCGCCAGTGGGGGCGAAAACCTGCGCGCGGCACCGGTTGCCCGTCTGGCATCCATCGCGGACCGGCGCATGGTCGGCGTTGAGTGCGCGTGCGCACGACCTGTTGATTCCGAGGGGGGCTTCCGCCATGACCGATCCGCGCCTTTGCGAGCGTTACCGCGGCTACATCGATTGCCTGAACCGGCAGGACTGGGCGCGGCTCGGGTACTATGTCCATGACCGCGTCGCGCATAACGGGCGAGCCCTAGGGCTGTCGGGATACCGCGACATGCTCGTGCGCGACTTTGAGGACATCCCGGACCTCTCCTTCACCATCCAGCTTCTGACCTGCGACCCGCCCCATGTCGCGGCGCGACTGATGTTCACGTGCCGCCCGAGGGGCCAATTCCTCGGGCTTCGCGTGGACGGGCAGGAGGTCACATTCGCCGAGCACGTGTTTTACGCATACGAGGACGAGAAGATCGTGGCGGTCTGGTCGCTGATCGACAAGGCAGCCATCGAAGCCCAAATCCGACGGTAGCGGGCCGGGGCAGCGCCAGACGGGATGAACCCGGCCCGGGGGACGCGACATTCTCGATCACCCCGGCCGCGCGGCGGGGGTTGACGGGTTGGACCTGCGATCACATGTCCGCGACGTCGGCACACGGGCCCCTCTGACGCGCGTCCCCCGCGCGTGATGTCGGAGCCGGCGTTTCTCTGGGGGTCCCGCTCCGCCATGTCGCGATCCCCTACCGTGCAACCGGCAGCAAACGGGGTTTGCGATGGATTTCATGTTCGAGCTCTGGGTGGGAAAACCGCTCTGGATGTGGGCGGCGTTTCTCGGCGTCGTCCTGCTGTTGATGGCGTTCGACCTCGGGATACTCAACCGCAGCGGCCGGGAGATGGGCGTGGGCGAGAGCCTGCGCCTGTCGGCGTTCTACATCGCCGTCGCCGCGGCCTTCGGCGGCTACATCTGGTGGACCCATGACCAGGGCCTCCTGGTGACGCAGGACGGATCGGATCCGGTCGCCGCGTATTTCCAGGGCTACATCATCGAGAAGGTGCTCTCGATCGACAATGTCTTCGTCATTTCGTTGATCTTCGGGTTTTTCGCGATCCCGCGCGCCTATCAGTACCGGGCGCTGGTCTGGGGCATCGTCGGCGTGATCGTGCTGCGCGGGATCATGATCGCGCTCGGGGCAGAGCTCATCGCAGCCTATGCCTGGGTCACGCTGGTCTTTGCGGCGTTCCTGGTCGTCACCGGGGTGAAGATGCTGCTGGTGGGCGAGGGGGAAACCGACATCGCGAAAAACCCCGTCGTGCGGTTCGCTGCGCGCCATCTTCGCGTCACCGACGGGCTGCGCGGCCAGCGGTTCTTCGTGCGCGAGGCGGACCCCGCGACGGGACGGCATCTTCTCTACGCGACCCCGCTTCTGGTCGCCCTGATCGTGATCAACGTGGCGGACATCATCTTTGCCGTCGATTCGGTCCCGGCGATCTTCCTGATCACCACCGACACGTTCATCGTCTACACCGCGAACATCATGGCGGTGCTCGGGCTCCGGGCGCTCTACTTCGCGCTCGCCGCACTGGTGCACCGGTTCCATTACCTCAAGGCGGCGCTGGCGCTGGTGCTGGTGTTCATCGGCGCCAAGGGGTTCTGGAGCTACGCCTTCGGCAAGGTCGATCCCTACCTCTCGCTCTCGATCACGCTCGGGATCATCGCCTGCGGGATCGGCTATTCGCTCTGGCGCACGCGGCAGCCTGCCTGAGGCGGGCGCGCCGCGCCAGCGGACGGGTGCAGGGCGGGGCGGTACCCGCCCGCCAGCACGGCGACGGTGATCGGTGGGGTCAGCACCGTGACCGTCGCGGCCGCCGGGATGTGGCGGCGGTCGGCGTAACCGTCGTGCTGCCAGAGCAGGGCCTCGGTGCCGAGCACGAGCCAGGCATGTCCGTCCCGGGCAAACATCGCCCCCGTGGGCAGCGCCAGGGCGGGGGCGGTCCAGGGGCGCCCCCGCTCCACATCAAGCCTTTGGTCCATGGCGTCGGCCCCGGGCGGGAGCGTCCCCGTGGCCGCCCCCCACCCCGCGGCAAAGGCCCGGGCCATGTCGCGGCGGCACTCGAAGCAGGGCCTGTGCCCGGCGGCGAGCGCCACCGCCTCGTCCAGAAAGAACAGCTCGGTATAGCCCGTCCCCATCACCGTCCGGCGCCGCCCCCTGAAGCAGAGCGCACAGGCGATCCAGCGCCGGCCCGCCCGATGGCGCACCAGCGCGAACCCGTCATGCAGCCGCCCGCCCCGGTTGCCCATCAGCGTGCCGCGCGCGGGATGCGCCTCGATCCCGCCCCAGGGCGTGACGCGGTTCGGCAGGGGGGAGGGGCGGCTGGACATGGGTCGGCTTCCGGGCTTGAGTGGCGCCGCATTCCCTAACCCGAGGCAGCCGCCCATGTCCCATCCCACTGCGCCGTTCCGGGCCGATCATGTCGGCAGCCTGCTGCGCCCCGAGCCGGTCCGGGTCGCGCGCAAGCGGCATTTCGAGGACCGGGTGCTGGAGGCCGACGAGCTTGCCGGTATCGAGGACGAGGCGATCCGCGCCCTCGTCGCGATGCAGGAGGAGGCGGGGCTGCCCGTTGTGACCGATGGCGAGATCCGCCGGTCGTTCTGGCATTACGACTTCATGGGTGCCCTGACCGGGTTCGCGCTGGAGACGAGGGCGACGGGCGTCCCCTTCGCCGGGGCGACGCTGCGCCCGGTCTTTCCCATCATCACCGACCGGATCGATTTCCCCGACGATCACCCGATGCTGGCGCATTTCCGCTACCTCGCTGGCGTGGCCAAGGTCCAGCCGAAGATCTCGATCCCCGGCCCGTCCTGCTGCCATTTCCGCGTGGCGCCCGCGGATATCGCCCCGCAGGACTACCGCGATCTCGACATGCTTTTCGGCGATCTGGCGCGCACCTATGCCAAGGCGGTGCAGGCGTTCTACGACGCGGGGTGCCGGTACCTGCAGCTCGACGACATCTTCTTTGCATATCTCTGCGATCCCGTGCACCGGGCGGCAAAGGCCGCGCTGGGGCAGGATCCCGATTGGCTGATCGAGCGCTATGCCTGGATGTTGGACGAGGCGATCCGCCACCGGCCTGCCGACATGGTGATCGGGATGCATCTCTGCCGGGGCAATTTCCGCTCCGCCCACGCGGCCGAGGGGTCCTATGACCTCGTGGCGGACGCGATCTTCAACCGCACCGGGGTCGACGTCTACTTCCTGGAATACGACGACGACCGTTCCGGCGGGCTGGAGCCCCTGCGCCTGCTGCCCCGGGGCCGCAAGCGCGTGATGGCCGGTTTCATCACGACGAAGGGGGGCAAGCTGGAGCGGACCGACGACCTGCGCCGCCGGTTCGACGAGGTGGCGCGGATCGCCGATCTCGACCAGTTCGGGATCGCCCCCCAATGCGGCTTTGCCTCGACCGAGGAGGGCAACGCGATCAGCGTGGACGACCAGCGCCGCAAGCTCGACCTGGTGGTCGAGACGGCGGAAAAGATCTGGGGCGGGGTGGCGGCCTGATCCTGCATCCGTCGCCCAATCAGGGTCCGCGGCGGGGTTCGGCGCGGCCCGACCTCGTGGTCCTGCACCACACGGCCATGGCGACGGCCGAGGCCGCGTTGGGGCGGCTCTGCGACCCCGCGGCCGAGGTGTCGGCCCATTACCTGATCGCCGAGGATGGACGGGTCTGGTCCCTGGTGCCCGAGGCCGCGCGGGCCTGGCATGCCGGGGTGGGGGCCTGGGGTGCCGTGACGGACGTGAATTCCCGCTCCATCGGGATCGAGCTCGCCAATCCCGGCGACCGGCCGTTCCCCGTGCCCCAGATGCGGGCGCTCGACGTCCTGCTGGCGGGGGTGCTGGCGCGCTGGACGATCCCCGCCGCCCGGGTGATCGCCCATTCCGACATGGCGCCCGGGCGCAAGACTGACCCGGGGGCCCGGTTCGACTGGCGGGGTCTGGCGCGGGCCGGTCTTTCGGTCTGGGCGGCGCCCGCGGCGCCCGGCGATTTCGCCGCCGACGCGGCCCGGTTCGGCTACCGCGCGCCGGGGGGCGACGGGGCGGTCGTGCTCGACGCGTTCCGCCTGCGGTTCCGCCCCGGCGCCCGCGGCCCCGTCACCCCGGCGGACCGCGCGCTGATCGCGGGCCTTGCCGCGGCGCACCCCTGCATTGACGGCGCCGTCGCCGGGGCCTAAGCGGGGTCCGCGGATGGCCAGGCGATCGCACTTCGAAGACGGGGTGAGGAACGTCCGGACTCCATGGAGAGACGGCGCCGGGTAACGCCCGGCCGGGGTAACCCGAGGGAAAGCGCCACAGAGAACAGACCGCCCCCGTCCGCGGGGGTAAGGGTGAAACGGTGGGGTAAGAGCCCACCGCCCCCCTGGCAACAGGGGGGGCACGGCAAGCCCCGCCTGGAGCAAGGCCGAATAGGGGATGCACGCGGCCCGCAAGGGGCGCAGGGGGTCTCCGCCCCGCATTCCGGGTTGGCCGCTTGAGCCGCGGGGGTGACCCCCGGCCCAGAGGAATGATCG
>JANNOT010000416.1:0-7586 GCA_031399375.1 Paraoceanicella sp. | reverse complement strand
TCGCTGACCCCGCATCAGGACCATTTCCGCACCGACCCCGCGCGGCTGACGATCGTGCCCGACGCGGTGCCGCCGGCCCGTGCGACGCTGGCGGCGAACATGGAAACCGCGCTCAACGCGATCTGGGACGCAGAGCTTGCGCCGGGCGCCCGGGTGGCGGTCATCGGGGCGGGGGTGGTCGGGTGCCTCACGGCCTATCTCGCACAGCACGCCGCGCGCTGCGCGGTGACGTTGGTTGATCCGATTGAGGAGCGGGGGGCCACGGCGCAGTGCCTCGGCCTTCACTTCGCGTCACATATCGAAAACCGCGGGGATTTCAAGGCGGAATTCGGCTGGGTCTTTCACACCAGCGCGACGGCGGCGGGGCTGGCGGCGGGGCTCGATGCCCTGGGGTTCGAGGGGACGCTGGTGGAGATGAGCTGGTATGGGACCGACCCCGTCCCGGTCCCGCTCGGGGGGGCGTTCCACAGCCAGCGGCTGCGCATCATCGCGAGCCAGGTCGGCCATGTCGCCCGCGCGCGCCGGGCGACGACGAGCTATGCCGCGCGGCTGGCGGCGGCGCTGGGGCATCTCGCCGACCCGCGGCTCGACGCCCTCCTGACCACCGAGGTCGCGTTCGAGGACCTGCCCGCCCGCCTGCCCGCGCTGCTCGGCCGGAATGCCCCCGGCATTGCATCGGTGGTGCGCTATGGGGCAGACAGGGGCGGATGATTCCGCCCGGCAGAAAGGACCCCGCCCCGATGTTCTGCGTCGAAGTCCGCGATCACATCATGATCGCCCATTCGCTGAAGGGCGACGTGTTCGGCCCGGCCCAGGGCATGCACGGTGCGACCTTCGTCGTCGATGTCGCGTTCTTCCGCCCCACGCTGACCGAGCACAACTTCGTCGTGGACATCGGGCTTGCCCATGACGTGATCAAGGCTGCGCTGAAGCCGCTCAACTTCGCCAATCTTGACGAGGTTTTCCCCGGCCAGATCACGACGACCGAGTTCCTCTGCCATCACATCTTCACCGAGGTGGCGAAGGCGGCGAAAACCGGCGCGCTCGGCGCGGGCGGCGACGGGTTGAGCGCGCTGCGCATCACCCTGCACGAAAGCCATGTGGCCCGCGCGACGTACGAGGCCACGCTGTAGTGGAGGTGGCCTTCGCCATCCCCGGCGATCTTTCGACCCCCACAGGGGGCTATGCCTATGACCGCGCGCTGATCGCCGCTTCGCCGGGGGCGGGGCTGGCCCTGCGCCACCTGGCCCTGCCGGGGGGATTTCCGTTCCCCCAGGCGGGGGCGATCGCGGCGGTGGCGGACGCGCTCGCGGGGGCCGGGGCGCCGTTGCTGGTGGACGGGCTGGCCCTCGGTGCCCTACCGGTCGCGGCGATCGGGCGGGCCGCCCGGCCGCTGGTCGCGCTCTGCCACCATCCGCTGGGGCTCGAGACCGGGCTCGCCCCCGACGTCGCCGCGGCGCTGATCGCGGGCGAGGCCGCGATCCTTGCCCAGGTGAACCATGTGATCGTGACCTCGGCGACCACCGGCGCCACGGTGACAGCGCAGCTCGGCGTTCCTGCGGACCGGATCACGGTGGCGCCCCCGGGACTTGCCCGCGCGCCCGCGGCGCCCCGGCACGGCGAGCCGCCCTTGATCCTGTCGGTCGGCTCGCTGATCCGACGCAAGGGCCACGATCTCCTCATCGCGGCCCTAGCGGGGATCGCGGATCGGCCCTGGACCTGCGTGATCGCGGGGGCTGCGGACCGCGGCGGGGACTGGGCCGCGACCCTCGACCATCAGATCGCCGGCGCGGGGCTGAAGGGGCGGGTGATGCTCCGCGGCGCGCTTGACCCCGCGGCGCTGGAGGCGCTCTATGCGTCCGCCGATCTCTTCTGCCTGCCCTCGCGCTACGAGGGCTACGGGATGGTATTTGCCGAGGCGATGATGCGCGGTCTGCCCGTCGTGGCCCTGCATGCCGGGGCGGTGCCCGAGGTGGTGCCGGATACGGTCGGCATCCTGACCCCGCCCGAGGACGTGCCCGCGCTGGCCCGGGCGCTGGCGCGCCTGCTCGACGACCGCGCGACGGCCGCGCGCATGTCGGCGGCCGCCCGGGCCCATGCGCTGTGCCTGCCGGACTGGGACGCCACCGCGCGGACCGTCGCGGCCGTATTCCGGGGGCTTTCATGACGGGGTTTTCCACCGACTGGCTCGCCCTGCGCGAACCCGCAGACCAGGCCGCGCGGGACGAGGGGCTGGTGGCGCAGCTGAACGGCTGGGCGGCGAGCCGCCCGAAGCTCCAGATCATCGACCTCGGATCGGGCACGGGATCGAGCTTCAGGGCCCTGTCGCCGGGCCTGTCGGGCGCGGGCTGGACCCTGGTGGACCATGACCCCGCCCTGCTCGCCGAGGCGGAACGGCGGATCGGCGCGGGTGCCCGCTACCGACAGGCCGACCTCGCCACGGGGCTGGAGGAGGTGTTGTCAGGGGTGTTCGACATCGTCACGGGATCGGCGCTGATCGATCTTTGTTCGGCGGCCTGGCTCGACCGGCTCGCGGCCGCCCTGCCCCGGGACGCTGCGCTCTACATGGCGCTGTCCTATGACGGGACCGAAAACTGGGTTCCTGCGCATCCCAGCGAACCGGCGGCACTCGCCGCGTTTCACGCCCACCAGGCGGGCGACAAGGGGTTTGGCCCCGCGCTCGGCCCCGCGGCACCCGATCGGCTTGCCGCGGCGCTGGAGACGCGGGGATGGGACGTGACCCTCGCCCCCAGCCCCTGGCGCCTGAGTGCGGTCAATGACGGCCCGCTGATCGCTGCCCTTGCCGATGGAACCGCCGCGGCCGTGGCAGAGACCGGCGCGCTCGACCCCGCGACCCACGGCGCCTGGCACGCGGCGCGCCGGGCCGCGGACAGCGTGACGGTGGGCCATCTCGACCTGCTCGCGCTGCCCGGGTAGCGGATCAGCCCAGCATTCGCCGGATCACCCCGTCGCCCTTCATGCCCGCGTGATAGAGCGCAGCGGCGATGTGCACGACGATCAGCCCCGAAAGCGTCAGCGCGCCCACCTTGTGCACCGCCATGACCCGGTCCGACAGCACCCGGTCGTCGCCCCAGATATGGGGAAACTCGAAAAGCCCGAAAAACGGGATGGGCGCGGGATAGGCGCTGACCCCGATCCAGCCCAGAAGCGGCACGACGATCAGAAACAGATAAAGCGCGTGGTGCACGAAGGTCGAGGCCGTCGCCTCGAAGGGCGTCAGCGGCACGGCATAGGGCGGCTTTCCGTCGCGCCTGCGGACATAGACCCGCACCAGCATCAGGATCAGGACCAGTGGCCCCAGCCCCTTGTGCGCGTCATAGAGCTTGCCCATGCCCCCCGGGCCCCAGGCCGCGTTCACCCGCGCCTCGTCGCCGAACCCGATGATCAGGCCGAGCACGACCATCACCAGCGCCAGCAGCGCAATGACCCAGTGCAGGGTCTTTTGCGCCATCGTGTAGCTATATCGCCCCTGGGCGGGGGCCCCCAGAACATCAGACATCGGCACGCTCCCAGCTTCGCCGCAGATCGCAGGTGAACAGGACGTCGCCATCCTCGAACACATGCACTTTCGTCTGGGGACGTAGTGCATGCTCGAGCTTTTCAATGGGGGCGAGCCGGAGCCCCGCCTTGCCTGACCCGATGATCATGGGCGCCATGAGGATGTGGAGAAGATCGACCACCTCGGCATCGAGGAACCGCGCGAGCGTCTCGGCCCCCCCCTCGATCAGGATCCGCGGCAGGCCGCGGGCGACGAGTGCGGCCACGATCTCGGCCGGATCGATCGCCTCGCCCGGGGCGGGAAGCCGCAGCACCTCGACCCCGTCGGGGACCGGGCTCTCGATCCCCGTCACGACCAGGACCGGGGCGAGGCCGTCATGCAGCATCGCGGCCTCGCGCGGCATGCGACCGCGCGGGTCGATGACCACGCGCACCGGGCTGCGCCCCTCGCAGCGCCGCACGGTCAGCGCGGGGTCGTCGGCGATCACTGTGCCCACCCCCACCAGCACCGCATCCACATGCGCGCGCAGGCGGTGCAGGTGGTCGAGGGCCGCATGACCGTTGATGTATTTCGACGCCCCCGTCACGGTCGCGATCCGGCCGTCAAGCGTCTGGCCAAGCTGGGCGACCACCAGCCGCTGTCCGGGTGCGGGACAGGGGATCAGAGGCATCAGGGTTTCGATCGGATTGTAATTCATCCCGGGGCTCCTGCCGCAAGGGGGATCGGTCTCTGTCGCACCAAATTCTGCCTGTCTCGCCGCGGTTGCATGGCCACCCGACCGACTGCGGCGGGCCGGTCCGACGGGTGACCGGTGGACACCCCTGCCCGGTCCTCCGCCGCGGTGCCGCAGGCGCGCCCGCCCATTCTCGCGCCCGGCCTGAAGACTATCCTGCCGACTATTCCGCCGCGGTCGGGGCGAAACCGGCCGCCCGACCGGCGCCCACCGGTTCGGCGCGCGGCCTCGTCCAGGGCTGACCCTTGATCCATGCCGCGCCCATGGCTACACCCACCAACGCGCCAAAGCCCCAAAGGTTCACGGCCCACCAGGTCCACATCGTCCGGCCGGTCAGGTCCAGGATCCATCCGTTCACCTGGGCCAGCACGATCGACACCAGAAAGACCGCCAGCGACTGGCTGCCCACCCGGCTGAGGATGTTGACCGTCCCGACGAGGTATCGGCCAAGCACCGCATCGCGCCCCCGCGGGCCGATCCCGGCCCAGACCAGTGCGATGAGTGCGGCAAGATGCACAATTTGCACGATCCCGATCCGGTCCGGGTCAATCCTGATATCAAGGCCAAGGGCGGAGGTTGCCGTGCCTTCGATCGCCTGAATCAAGGCTCGGTCGAGCCCCGGCGAGAGCAATGCAATCTCATCGGACCAAGAATAGGGCAAGGTCAGCGCCAAGACAAGGGCGCACAAGGCAATTCGGCCCGGCCGGGGCGCATGGACCGGAGCGGTCCAGCCGGTGCGAAGCCGTGCCCCTGCCGGTCCCACCAGCACCCATGCGAGATAGGCGACCGCCAGGAAGTGCAGATAGCGCAGGACGCCGAGGTCCGTCTTGCGCCAGAGCGGCTCTGTCGCTGCGCGGACCTCGACGATCCAATGCCGAAGCGCCCAGTCCGCGGGGATGATGAACCCCTCGTGGATCTGGTACCAGGCAAACGGCACCACTGCGACCACATAACCCGCTGCCAGCCACACGAGCCAACGCGCGACCGGGGGCGCGGGCAGCCAGCGCGCGCCGAACGCAAACCCCGTGAAGAACACGAGCTGCCACGCGAAGGGGTTGAAGAACCACCCCACGCCCGCGTCCCACGGGCGGGCCGACAGCTGCGCCAACCCCGCCTGCGCCGCGCCCCAGAGCGCCAGCAGCAACCCGGCCACCGCCCAGGGTCCTGCAACCCGGTGGACAAGCAGCACGGCCGGAATCATCGCCAGCAGCACGATGTACATGGGCAGGATGTCGAAATAGTTCGGGATCCAGGTCAGGGTGAAGAGGCCGACCAGCGCCTCGCCCGTGCGCTCGAACAGCGGCTGGACCGGGATCTCGTTGACGTAAACCTTTCCCGCAAGGCCCCACCCGCTCCGGTCGATCAGGAGCAGGACGAGGATCGTGACCAGAACCAGCCCCGTCTGGGACCAGTAGACCTGCCAGATCCGGTGAATGATGCGCACGGTTCCCAGCCACCAGCCGCTGCGCTGGAAGATGCGCCCGAAGGCGAGCGCCGAGGCGAGGCCCGAGCAGAACACGAACATCTCGGTCGCATCGGAAAATCCGAATCGCGCCGGGATCCAGAGCGTCCATATGTTGCCCGGGGTGTGGGCCAGCAGGATGATCATCATCGCCAGACCCCGGAACGCGTCGAGCCGGAGGTCGCGCTGTCGTGCCGGGTCGGGCGGGGCCATGGGCGGGACCTACTGGGCGGCGAGCCCGGCGGTACGCATCTCCTGCCGCCGCTGCTCGATCAACGTCATGGTGCGCTGCATGTATCCGTCCGTGCCGCTCCGCAGCAGCGCCCGGTGCGACAAAAGATCCTCTGCCGCATCAAGATTGCCGGCCCGCAGCGCCGCCGTAACGGCCAGGCGGACGAACACATCCCGCTGGGCATGGCTGCCACCGATGGACGGCAGATCGACAAGCCCGCGGCGCAGGCGCATCAGCGCACCCTGATCGTCACCGTCGCGCAGGTGCAAGAGCCCCTCGGCAATCGGCGCCCCGCAGCGCCCGGCGACCTCGTGCTGGTCATGGGCGATCCCCGTCGCATCTCGGGCCAGACGCAGGGCCAGCGCATCCGCCGCCTCTACCCTGCCCGCACGGGTCAGCGCCATCTGGTAATGCAGGTCGGCGAAGACCAGCGCCCCGTCCTCGACCCGCCCGGCGGCGAGGTCGGCAAGCTCCTCCCACCGCTCGCCCACACCGACGCCCTCGCATTCGAGCCGCAGGAGCAACGAAGCGGCATTGGCGATATCGCGGAAATCATCGGTCGGCGTCGGCCGCACGTTGCGGTCATAGAGCGCGAGCGCCGGGCCGAAGGCGCCCCGGTCGATGTGGAAGAGCGCGAGGTGCCACCACACGTGGAAACGGAAATTGTTGCAATGCGCCCAGTGCGAAGACCGCCCGGCGAGCCAGCGCACGCCATCCGCCGCACGACCCGTCATGTCGTAGACATGGGCGACCGCATGCAGGCCCCAGGCGTCGTCGGGCGCAAGGTCGAGCCCCGCGCGCCCCGCCGCCTCGGCGGCCGCGTAGTCGCCGGTTTCCTCAAGCGTGAACGCCTGGCAGCCGAGCAGATAGCCCCGCATCGGATGATCGGCCCAATGGGGGTCTACCCCCTGGACCGACCGGCGCATGCCGTGCGCATCGCCGAGCAGGAAGCGGTACGCCTGCACGAGCTTCATGGCCAGCGCATCGCGCGGGGTCGTGACGAGCCATGCGTCGAGCCGGTCCGCCGTGCGCCGCAGGTGCCCGCCCAGCGCATCACGCAGCGCGGCGACGTAGACCGCAGTGCGCGCATCATGCGCCCCGGTCCCCGCGCGGATCGCCGCCGCCATGGCGCGCGCGGCGGCCGGGTGAAGCTCGGATCGGCCGAGCAGGACGTAGAACAGCCCCTGGGCCGCATGGCCGAGGGCGAAGTCGGGCGAGCCCGCCAGAAGTGCCGCCAGATGGTCCCCCGTGCGCGCGCCATGCGCCAGAAACCCTTGCTGGACGCCGTTCCAGTGGGCGACCGCCTCCGGGCCGTCGAGCGAGACCGGCAGCTCGTTGAGATCCGTCAGCATCGCCGGCACACTCCACCCGATCGGGGCCATCAATAGCGGTTGGTCACAGTCTTGGGCATAAAGTGGGGCGTCTCACCAGCATTGCCGTGGACGGTCACCGGCTTGTGACGCAACCGTGTCCACCGACGTCATCACAGACGATGGATGTAGAACGTTGACGGACCATGCCACGTTCCATCGCATCGCAGGGCGGGCTCCCTGGGGCTGTCCGGCGACGAGGCCGCTTACCCCGTCCGCCGCTGCGGCCGCAGCACATGGGGACGGTCGGGGTCGTAGAGCGCGCTGTC
>JANNOT010000362.1:0-2394 GCA_031399375.1 Paraoceanicella sp. | reverse complement strand
CGGTTCGCTGGGGGGCGGGGCGTCGTCGGACAGGCGGTGGGTGGGCTTTCCATGGCCCTGGCTGAGCAGCATCGGATCATCTCCCTCTCGATGATGGCTGCGGCGTGGCATGCCGCCGCGCGCAGCGTCGCACCCCGCCATTCCCGCGGCGTGACAGGCGCTGTCACGCACGCGGTCACCCACATGCGCCCGCCATCACGCCGCCGTCACGCCCCCCGTCCGATCAGATTGGCAGCGCTGTCAGCGGAGACTCACGGCCATGACCCCTGCCCACCGGACCAGGATCGCCGCCTTTGCCACGGGAAGCATCGCCGCCGCGCTCGTCTATTCCGTCTGGTTCACCGATGGCATCACATCGGCCAATTTCTACCGGACCGACTGCGCAGCGGATGAGAGGGAACGGTACGCCTATCTCCGATGCGGGGATCCGCAAGCGCCGCCTGCCGACCCGACCGAGACCAAGTTCGACCGCCGCCGTCTGAGCATGGCACGGGTGGGGTTGCGCCACCCCGACATCGCGCAGGCTGGCGTGCTGTTGCGCGATCGGGCGCTGGAGCGCGGGGCGCAGCATCGCGAGTATTCCGACCTGATGCAGAACTGGCATTTCGGCGCCAATCTTGTTCTGACGATCGGGCTCCTCTGGCTCGCGCTCAGCCCGCATCGCGCGCGGCCCGCCGGTCGCGCGCTGCTCGACCCCGTGGGGGCGGGTCCGCGGGCCCTCGGCCTGCTGGCCATCGTCGTGCTTGTCGCGCAGTCGTTCGGGTTCGCGGCCCGCTACCGTGCCGAGGCGAATGCGTCCGCGGCGTTCCGCACCCTCGTCGTAGAGATCGACACGGCCGTGCTTGCCGCCGCACTCGCCGCCGACGCAGGCCGGCCGGACCCCGCAGGATACCAGTCCACGCTGACCGCCGTGGCCGCTCGTTTCGGCGAGATCTCGACCGAGCACGCGGACGCCAGCGGCTCGACCCTCAGCATCATTCAAATCCCGAATTTCTGACAGAGGAGCAAGACATGAAGGTCCAGAATGTTCGACCTGTCCACCGCCGGGCGCCGCTGATCGGCGTCATCTGCGGTGTGATCACGCTTGGCGGATGCGGCGCGAACGTGATCGAGACGCGCAGCACCAAGCTTGACACCGCATTGGTTCTCAGCGCCGACAACCGCGTAATCCTGTCCGAGAGCAGCCAGAACAACGGTCCGGTCACATGCGCCGAGCCGCAGCCCGACGCAATCCGCGCCGTCGCGCAGGAGTTTGCGGCAGCTCTGAAGGGTGCGAACCTGCCCGTGGAGGGATCGGCAGGCGGCGCGTTCCGCGAGGCGGTTGCCGAGCTTGGCCGGCGGACCCCTTCGATCCAGCTGATGCGCGACGTGCTCTATCGCAACTGCGAGATGGTGATGAACGGGATCCTGACCGAGCAGGATATCCTGCTGATTGCGCCCCAGATCGACAATCTGATCGTTGGGACCCTCGCCATCGACAGTCTCGCCAGCATTGGCCAAGGCGGTGGCACTGGCGCCGCCATCTCCGCTGCGGCAACCGGCACGACGACCGCCGCGCCGGGCAGTGCCGCTAGCCCCGCGGGCACATTGACGACGACCGCGAACACGGGCGGTGCGCCCGTAGCGACGCTCGACGCAAAGTCGGTCGAGGCGATCGCCAACGCGACCGTAAAGATCGTCGAGATGTCGCTAGAACTCGGCGAGCACCGGGATCTTACGCGTGAGGCAATGCTCACGAGGGTTATGGAAAGCTCGCTCCTGGCCAGCGCGCGGGCGCCGCGATGAAACTCTGGCTCTTTGACATATTCGAGCGGGAGTTCCTGTTTTCCGACACGCTCGCCAATTATTCGCGCTCGTATGCGTGGATGGCCAACCAGCTTGGCCATCTGACACTCGGCATTGCGGCGGCGCTGGGGTTCGCCATGGTCGCGGACGGGGTTGACGCGCTCGATCTGCGCAGCGCGATGACGCCCGCGCTGCGCTGGGTCGCGGGCGCGGTCCCGACGCTCGGTCTCTTCGTGCTCCTGTGGCTCTGGCGTGGGAGGCTGTCCTGCGGGCTGTGGGTGGGGCGGGTCGCCGTGATCTTGGCAGCGGCCACCTTCTGGTGGGCTCTCGTCGGAGACCCCGTTATCGAACGTCGGATCAATCTGGGCGGACCTGTCGCGGGTCTCGTCTGGCTCTGTCTGCTGGTCGTGCTGGCCAAGGACGGGATCATGCTGGCGCTCGGCGTACTGATTGTTGTGGTGGCCGTCGGGTTCGCGGCCCTGGGGTCGGTCGAAATACGGGAGCCGCATGTCGTTCTGTCGGCGACGGCGCTCGCTGCATTCGTGTTTCTGCTGTTCCTTGCCTATCGGCTCGAGGCGCTGGCGCCCCGGCTGACGGGTATGCGGCTGG
>JANNOT010000349.1:0-8605 GCA_031399375.1 Paraoceanicella sp. | reverse complement strand
ATGGTGCTGGCGGGCTGCCTCGACATCGACAGCGCGCGAAAGGCCGCGCGCTTCGTGCGATTCTGCGACGCGTTCGAGATCCCGATCCTAACCCTGGTGGATGTGCCCGGCTTCCTGCCCGGGACCGGTCAGGAATATGGCGGTGTGATCAAGCACGGCGCGAAGCTGCTCTTTGCCTATGGCGAGGCGACGGTGCCCAAGGTCACCGTGATCACCCGCAAGGCCTATGGCGGGGCCTATGACGTCATGGCCTCCAAGCATCTGCGCGGGGATTTCAACTATGCCTGGCCCACGGCCGAGATCGCCGTGATGGGGGCGAAGGGGGCGGTGGAGATCCTCTACCGGGCAGAGCTGGGCGACCCCGCCCGGATCGCCGAGCGGGTGCGCGACTACGAGGCGCGCTTCGCCAATCCCTTCGTCGCGGCCGAAAAGGGCTTCATCGACGAGGTCATCATGCCCCATTCCACCCGCCGCCGCGTCGCGCGCGCCTTCGCGAGCCTGCGGGGCAAGAAGCTCGAGAACCCCTGGAAAAAGCATGACAACATCCCCCTCTGACCGCGGCGTTGCGATGAGGTTCCACGTGCTCCCGGGCGGGCCCGCGCCTGTCGCGCCGTTTTCCCACGCGGTCGAGGCGGGGGGCTGGGTGATGCTGACCGGGCAGATGCCGACCGACCCCGCCGACGCGACCGCAGCGCTGCCCGACGGGATCGTCGCCCAGACCCGTGCGGTCATGGGCAACCTTGCGCTGGTGCTCGCGGGGCTGGGGCTCGATCTCGGCCATGTCGTGCAGTGCCGCTGCTATCTCGCGGCGTTCGAGCGGGACTACGCGGCGTTCAACCTGGCCTATGCGACGTATTTCCCGGCCGACCGGCGTCCGGCGCGCACCACCGTCGGTGTGACGGCGCTGGCCGTCGGGGCGCTGGTGGAGATCGACTGCCTGGCCCGGCGGCCCGACTGATGCGCGGGGCCTCGCCGACGGCCCTCGCCGGGGTCGGGATCGTCCTGCCCCTGGCGTCGGACCCCCATGCGCCGGGGCGGTTCGCCGCGGCGCTGGCGCGCCAGGTCCGCCAGGATGTCTGGCGCGCGCTGCGCCGCGTGCGGGGGTTCGTGCCCGAGATCGAGGTGGTCCTCTTCCCCGGACGCGTCGCCGTGACCGCGGGTGGTGCGCTGCGGGCGGGCCCTGCGCCGCCGACCGCGGGGCCCGCCATTGCCGCCCTGCTCGGCGATCCCGCCCGTCACCGCCGCTGGCTCGCCGAGGCCTACCGCCGCGCGGGCGGCAGGGCCGTTGCGGAAATGGCACCATGACGGGATTTTCATCCTTTGTTCACCAATCCAGGTGCCGCCCCCTTGAGGCGCTGCGGGTGCGCGGCGCATCCTGCAATCGTCGTCTGAGGGGGGGAGGGCGCGATGCGCCGGGTGATTGGTGTATTTGCAGCCGGGCTCGTCTCTGGGCCGGTGCGGGCCGTGGTCGTGCTGGGGGCAGCCTCGGCCATCGTTGGCGCACTGCTGTCGCAGGTGCTCCTGATGGCGGATATCGGCGGGCTCGGAACCGTGATCCCATCGGGCGCTGCCGGGGGGCGGGTCCTCTTCGCGGTCCTCTTTGCCGTGACCTTTGGCGCGGCGGGACTTGCCCTGGCAGCGCTCGCGCGCCCGGGGGCGTGACGGGCGGCCGCGCGGACCTGCGCACATGCTGAAGCATCGCGGCTTTCCCGGGCGGCTGCCGGGCACCGACCACCAGTTCGTGATCCGCCGCGGCGGCCCCAATCCCACGCCGCTGAAGGCGCGCGAGCGGTACCGCGACCGCAGCCCGGTCGACCGGGCGGCCGATGCGGCGTTTCTGGCCGCCCTGATCGCGCATTTCGGCGATGCACCGTTCGAACGGGGCAATCTGGACGCTGGTCGGCTCAACTGGCTCCTGGGGCGCGAGGTCGTGGCGGCGGGCACGCCGTTCGATCCCGCCGCCTATGACTCGCTGCTGCGGGTCGATCTTGCGCGCGCGCGCCGAAGCTTTCCGGAAATCTTTGCAGGCGAGAACGCCGGGACAGACCCAACCGGCGATGCGGGGACGGGACCGTGATCACGAAATCTTGGCCCCCGCCGCCCGGGGCGGAACATCCGCGTCCCCCGCGCGTTATATGCATGACCAGACAGAGCAGCGCAGGTGCCGCGATTGCGGCCCGTTTTGCAGGAGATCAACGATGCGCCTCGGGACCTTCGCCTTCCTCATCGCCGCCGTCGGCATCCTTGCCGCTTGCGGAAACAACCGGACCGACCGGGCGTTGTCGGGCGGCGCGCTCGGCGCGGGCGCAGGGGCTGCGGTCGGTGCCGTCACGGGCGGAAGCCTGGTGGGCGGTGCGCTCATCGGCGGCGCGGTCGGTGCAGGCGCCGGTGCCCTCACGGATTCCGACGACGTCAATCTGGGCAAGCCGGTCTGGAACGACTGATCCCCTCCTGATCCCGCGTCCCGCCGTTCGGGCCGTCATGCAACGCATGGCGGCCCTTTTGCCGTTCCGCCGTCCCGTGCGGCGGGAAAGGATCGTGCCGTGTTCACCAAGATCCTGATCGCCAACCGCGGCGAGATTGCCTGCCGGATCATCAGGACCGCCCGCCGCATGGGCATCGCGACCGTGGGGGTCTATTCCGAGGCCGATCGCGGCGCGCTGCATGTCCGCATGGCCGACGAGGCGGTGCCGATCGGCCCCGCGCCCGCGGCGCAGTCCTATCTTGTGATCGAGCGCATCCTGGCCGCCGCGCGCGAGACGGGGGCAGAGGCGGTCCATCCAGGCTACGGGTTCCTGTCCGAACGCGCGGCGTTTGCCCAGGCGCTGGTGGATGCGGGCATCGCCTTCATCGGGCCGCCACCCGCCGCCATCGAGGCGATGGG
Organism: Paraoceanicella sp.; assembly: GCA_031399375.1. Taxonomy (GTDB): domain Bacteria; phylum Pseudomonadota; class Alphaproteobacteria; order Rhodobacterales; family Rhodobacteraceae; genus Paroceanicella. Next base: position 5,721 of record JANNOT010000349.1, on the reverse strand, counting down.
TGACAAGATCACGTCCAAGAAGCTCGCGGCAGCCGCGGGTGTCTCGACCGTGCCCGGTCACATGGATCTGATCGCGGACGCGGACGAGGCGGCCCGGATCGCTGCGGGCATCGGCTATCCGGTGATGATCAAGGCCTCGGCGGGCGGCGGCGGCAAGGGGATGCGGATCGCGTGGTCCGATGCCGAGGCGCGCGAGGGGTTCGCCCTGTCGCGATCCGAGGCGCAGGCGAGCTTCGGCGACGACCGCATCTTCATCGAGAAATTCGTGACCCAGCCCCGCCATATCGAGATCCAGGTGCTGGGCGACACCCACGGCACCTGCCTCTACCTCGGCGAGCGGGAATGCTCGATCCAGCGGCGCAACCAGAAGGTGATCGAGGAGGCGCCCTCGCCGTTTCTGGACGCGGACACGCGCCGGGCCATGGGCGAGCAGGCCGTCGCGCTGGCCCGGGCGGTGGACTACGCCTCGGCCGGGACGGTCGAATTCATCGTGGACGGGGCGCGCAACTTCTATTTCCTCGAGATGAACACCCGGCTCCAGGTCGAGCATCCGGTGACCGAGCTCGTGACCGGCATCGACATCGTCGAGCAGATGATCCGGGTCGCCGCGGGCGAGCGGCTGGCGATGGCGCAGGCGGACATCGGGATGACCGGCTGGGCGATCGAGAGCAGGCTCTATGCCGAGGATCCCTACCGGGGCTTCCTGCCCTCGACCGGCAGGCTGACCCGCTACCGCCCGCCCGCGGAGGTGCCCGGGCGGGTGCGCAACGACACCGGCGTCAGCGAAGGGGGCGAGATCAGCCGGTTCTACGACCCGATGATCGCAAAGCTCTGCACCTGGGGCGAGGATCGCGGCGCGGCCATCGGCGCGATGCGCGAGGCGCTCGATGCCTTCGAACTCGAGGGGATCGGGCACAACCTGCCCTTTCTCGCCGCGGTCATGGACCATCCGCGCTTCCAGTCCGGGGCGATCACCACCGCCTTCATCGCCGAGGAATATCCCGACGGGTTCCAGGGCGCTCCGGTGGGCGACGGCGCACGGGCGATGATCGAGGTCGCGGCGGCCTGCATGATGGCCGTGACTGCGACGCGCGCTGCCGCGATCTCTGGCGCCATGGCCAACCGTCGCCGCCCGGTCGGGACCGACTGGGTGGTGGAAAGCCCGCTAGGCCGCGCCGCCCTCTCTGTCCAGTATCACGAGGGGACGCGGGTCTTCGACGTGGTGCGCGAGGGCGAGCGGCTGGAGGTCGACCGCCTCGACTGGCTGCCGGGCCGGACGCTGGCCGCACTCTCCCTGCACGGCGGCGCGCGCATGCTGCTGAAGGTCGAGCCCCGGACCGAGGGATTCCGCATCCGCTACCGTGGCGCGGACCTGATCCTGACGGTGCGCACGCCACGCGGCGCGGCTTTGGCAGCCCTGATGCCGGTAAAGGCCCCGCCCGATACGTCGCGGGTGCTGCTCTGCCCGATGCCGGGCCTTGTCGTCTCGCTCGCCGTCGAGCCGGGGCAGCAGGTGCAGGAGGGACAGGCGCTCTGCACCGTCGAGGCGATGAAGATGGAGAATGTGCTGCGGGCCGAGCGTGCGGGCGTCGTCGCCCGGATCGCGGTGCGCGCGGGCGACAGCCTTGCCGTCGATGACGTGATCATGGAATTCGCGTGATGGCGCGCGCATGACCACGCCGGACCAGAACCTCTGGATCGGTCCCGTCGTCCTTGCGGCGGTCATCTCCTCGGCCATCACGGCGCTGAACTGGATCGTGGCCCCGATCCTGGAGCGGCGGGCGGCGCGGGCGCGGCGCGCCGAGCGGGTGCGCGACGCGCAGGAGGCGATCCATGCCGAGATCCGGATGCATGTCCTGCAATTGCGCGATTTCGACTATGCCGCCGCCCGCGCGATCTACCCCGCCCGAATCCGGGACGGCAGCTTCCAGCCGTCCTACCCGCGTGAGAAGGTCGATACCGTGTTTACCGCGCTGGTCGAGGACATTGCGCTGATCGACAGCGGGGCAATCCAGGACGTGGTGGCGTACTACGCGCAGATTGCCGCCATCGGGCTCTTCGTCCAGGATCTTCGCCGCCTGCGGCCCGCCGATTCCACCGAACGGCGGGCGCAGATGTTCGTGGATTACCTGGAAATGCGCGAGACGGCGCTGAAGCTGGGGCTGGATGCGCTCGCGCGGTTGCGCCGGGCGCTCAGTAAAACGGATCGGGACCTGTCCGCCCCAGGGGATTGGGCTGCGGGCCCGTGGGCCGCGGCGCGGCACCCTGAGGCACGGGCGTGGGCTTCGGTGTTCCGTCCATGACGCATCCCTTTCCTGCGCGCGGATCGCAGACTAACGTGGGCCACCCTAGCATGGGCGGGCCCGCGATCCCAGCATCGCAGACATGGGGTCGCCCCCCGCGCCGGGCAAGGCTGGAGAGACCATGAGCGACCCGACCGCGCGCTGGAAGACCCTCGCCGCCCGCGAACTCGGGCGCGATCCGGACGGCCTCGTGTGGGACACGCCCGAGGGGATCGGGGTCCGGCCGCTCTACACCGCAGCCGATCTCGACGGGCTCGCCCATCTCGGCGGGCTGCCGGGGATCGCGCCGTTCACCCGGGGCGTGCGGGCGACGATGTATGCCGGGCGGCCCTGGACCATCCGCCAGTATGCGGGGTTCTCGACGGCCGAGCAGAGCAACGCCTTCTACCGCGCGAACCTTGCCGCGGGGCAGCAGGGTGTGTCGGTCGCGTTCGACCTTGCCACCCATCGCGGCTATGACAGCGATCATCCCCGGGTCGTGGGCGACGTGGGCAAGGCGGGGGTCGCGATCGATTCGGTCGAGGACATGAAGATCCTCTTCGACGGCATCCCGCTCGACCGCATCTCCGTCTCCATGACCATGAACGGCGCGGTGATCCCGGTGCTGGCGAGCTTCATCGTGGCGGGCGAGGAACAGGGGGTGTCGCGGGCCGCGCTGTCGGGCACGATCCAGAACGACATCCTCAAGGAGTTCATGGTCCGCAACACCTACATCTATCCGCCCGAGCCGTCGATGCGGATCGTATCGGACATCATCGCCTACACCGCCGCCGAGATGCCGAAGTTCAACTCCATCTCCATCTCCGGCTATCACATGCAGGAGGCGGGGGCGACGCTGGTCCAGGAGCTCGCCTATACGCTGGCGGACGGCAAGGATTACGTGGCCGCGGCCATCGCGACGGGGCTCGACGTCGATGCGTTTGCACCAAGGCTCAGCTTCTTCTTTGCCATCGGCATGAATTTTTTCATGGAGGTGGCAAAGCTGCGCGCCGCCCGCCTTCTGTGGTGCGAGATCATGGACGGGTTCGGGGCGAGGACCGATGCCTCGCGCATGCTGCGCACCCATTGCCAGACGAGCGGGGTCAGCCTTCAGGCGCAGGACCCCTACAACAACGTGGTCCGCACGGCCTACGAAGCGATGGCGGCGGTGCTGGGGGGGACCCAGAGCCTGCACACCAATGCGCTGGACGAGGCGATGGCACTGCCCACCCCGTTTTCGGCCCGGATCGCGCGCAACACGCAGCTGATCCTTCAGGAAGAGACGGGGGTGACCCGGGTGATCGATCCACTCGCCGGGTCCTACTACGTCGAACGCCTGACGGCCGAGCTTGCCGATGCCGCGCGCGCGCTGATTGCCGAGGTGGACGCGATGGGGGGCATGACGAAGGCGGTGGCCGCAGGCCTGCCGAAGCTGAGGATCGAGGAGAGCGCGGCGCGCAGGCAGGCCGCGGTGGACCGGGGCGAGGCGGTGATCGTGGGCGTGAACAAGTACCGCCCCGACACGGCCGACCCAGTGGACATCCTCGCCATCGACAACGATGCTGTGCGCGAGGCGCAGGTGGCGCGGCTCGCCCGCATCCGCGCAACCCGCGACGCCGCTGCCTGCGCGGCGGCACTCGCGGGGGTCGAGATGGCGGCACGCGATGGCGGCAACCTGCTTGCCGCCGCGGTGGAGGCCGCGCGGGCCCGCGCGACGGTCGGCGAGATCTCGGATGCGATGGAACGGGTATTCGGCCGCCACCGGGCCGAAATCCGGACGCTCGCCGGGGTCTATGGCGCGGCCTATGCCGGGGACGCCGATTTCGCCGCGATCCAGGCCGAGGTGGCGGCATTCGCCGAGGCCGAGGGGCGGCGCCCGCGGATGCTCGTGGTCAAGATGGGCCAGGACGGCCATGACCGGGGGGCAAAGGTGATCGCCACCGCCTTTGCCGATATCGGCTTTGACGTCGATGTGGGCCCGCTGTTCCAGACCCCCGAGGAGGCGGCCCAGGACGCGGTGGACAACGACGTGCACGTGGTGGGCATCTCGTCCCAGGCCGCGGGCCACCGGACCCTGGCCCCCCTGCTGGTCGAGGCGCTGCGCGCGGCGGGGGCGGGGGAGATCCTGGTGGTCTGCGGCGGCGTGATCCCGACCCAGGACTACGACTACCTCCACGCCCGGGGCGTCAGCGCGATCTTCGGTCCCGGGACCAACATCCCTGACGCGGCGCGCGCGATCCTCGGCATGATCCGCGCCGCCCGCCCCGCAGGCGTCGCCGGGTAGGGAGCCCCTGGCGCGGGCGGGCACGCCGGGTCGCGTGGCGCCGACCGCTGCGCGCTCCGGGACGCCTGCCCGGGCCATCATCGATCCCGGGGGTCAGCCTCGGCCCGGACCCTGGGCGTCATCACGCTTGACGGGGCGGACCTGCCCGGGCCAGAGACGCGGGGACTGGCGCGGGGACTGGCGCGGGGATGGGCGCGCGAGGGTGCGAGCGGCCCGCATCCCGCCAGCAGGGGGAACACGGCGCATGAGCGACGACAAGACCGAAAGCGCGCGCGCCGCCGCACTCGCCTATCACGAGTTTCCCCGCCCCGGCAAACTGGAGGTCCGCGCGACCAAGCCGCTGGCCACCCAGCGCGACCTGTCCCGCGCCTATTCCCCGGGCGTGGCCGAGGCGTGTCTCGAGATCAAGGCGGACCCCGCCACCGCCGCGCGCTACACCAGCCGGGCGAACCTCGTCGCCGTCGTCTCCAACGGAACGGCCGTGCTCGGCCTCGGCAATATCGGTGCCTTGGCCTCGAAGCCGGTGATGGAGGGCAAGGCGGTGCTCTTCAAGAAATTTGCCAATATCGACTGCTTCGACATCGAGGTGAACGAGCCCGACCCGGCCCGGCTCGCCGACATCGTCGTGGCGCTGGAGCCCACCTTCGGCGCGATCAATCTCGAGGACATCAAGGCACCCGACTGCTTCATCGTGGAGCGGCTCTGCCGCGAGCGGATGAAGATCCCGGTCTTCCACGACGACCAGCACGGCACGGCCATCGTCGTGGGGGCGGCGGCCACCAACGCGCTGGCCGTCGCGGGCAAGCGGTTCGAGGACATCAAGGTCGTGTCCACCGGGGGCGGGGCGGCGGGGATCGCCTGCCTGAACATGCTGCTGGCACTCGGCGTCCGGCGCGAGAACGTGTGGCTCTGCGATCTCCACGGCCTCGTCCATGTGGGCAGGGCGGAGGACATGCCCGAGCAGAAGGCGGCCTATGCCCAGCCGGGGGGGCCGCGCACGCTGGGCGAGGTGATGGGGGGCGCCGATCTCTTCCTCGGCCTGTCGGGGCCGAACGTGCTCACGCCCCAGATGGTTGCCGCCATGGCGCCGCGCCCGATCATCTTCGCGCTCGCCAACCCCGCGCCCGAGATCATGCCCGAGGCCGTGCGCACCGT
>JANNOT010000347.1:0-10014 GCA_031399375.1 Paraoceanicella sp. | reverse complement strand
CGGGCGTCGCGCAGCGCCTCCACCACCCAGGCGGGCGTGCGGCGCGAGGCGGTGACGAGCACGCTCCACCCCGCGAACCGCCCTAGATCGTCGAGAAGCCGCGCGAGGCTGGCCCGGTCGAACCGGGCCGACCGGCTCGGGCCGCCGAGCAGGAGCGCCAGGCGTGGTGCGGGCAGCGGCGGGTCCCAGGCCGGCATCGGTCGGGTCAGGCGATTCATCGCGCCGAGCGTCTCGATCACGCGCGCGCCGGGCCGTGCGTCATGGCCGGGCAGGATGACCGCATCGAACCGGGTAAAGGGCAGCCCCGGGTCGAGCACCGCGATGCGCCGGGCCGCCGGGGCGAGGGAAGCGGCAAGGTTCCCGCGCCGCCCCGCGCCGATCACCAGATCCGCGGCAGGCAGCGGCCCGGGGATGCCGGACGCGCGGATATGCGGGCCGATGGCTGCGAGCAGGCGCTGGGGCAGCGGGTCGGCCCAGCGGGGCAGGGCGACCGTCGTCTCGACCACCTCCGCCCCCGTCGCGCGCGCAAGCGCCTCGGCCAGCCCCAGCGCCTGCGTCCGGTTGGCCGCGCGCCCATCCGTCACGGCCAGGATGCGTCGGAGGGGCATTTCTCGCAACTTTATTGCTTCTCTGCGCCGGAGCGGCTACCACCAAGGGGTTCCGACCCCCCTGACATCGACCGGACATGCCCAGTATCAAGCTCGACCCGATTGACCGCAAGATCCTTGCCGAACTCCAGGCCGATGGCCGGATGACAAATGTCGAACTGTCCCGGCGCGTGGGGATATCTGCCCCGCCCTGCCTGCGACGGGTCCGTGCGCTGGAGGAGACGGGGTTCATCACCGGCTACCATGCCGACGTAAACGCCCGCGAACTGGGGTTCGAGGTCACGGTCTTTGCGCTCGTCGGGCTGTCGAGCCAGGCCGAGGTGGACCTGAGCGCGTTCGAGGCGCGCGCGCGGTCCTGGCCGCTGGTGCGCGAATGCCACATGCTCAACGGCGAGATCGACTTCATGCTCAAATGCGTGGCCCCGGACCTGCCGACCTTCCAGCGGTTCCTGACCGCCCAGCTGACCTCGGCCCCCAATGTGGCGAGCGTCAAGACCTCGCTCGTGATCCGCTGCGCCAAGGACGACCCGGGCGTGCCGTTCGAGATCGTCGAGGAACGCGCGGCGGCGGCCGCGTCCTAGGCCCGGGCGGCGCGGATGAACCAGAGGTTGCGGGCATAGACCACCGCGCCGAACACCTGGGCCGCGATGATCACGATGTCCGCGCGCAGGATGCCGTAGACGAGCAGCAGTGCCGCCCCCGCGAGCGACAGCCACCAGAACGCCTCGGGTACCACGCTTGCCCGTGCGCGCTCGGTTGCCACCCACTGCACCAGCATCCGCGCCATGAACACCGATTGCGCGATCAGGCCGAAGACGGCGAGCCAGACGCCGGTCCAGCTGTCCACCAGCAGCAGGGTCTGGAGCCAGGCGGGGGGGATCATGCGGGGTCCTCATGCTCCACGCGCTGGAGCTTGCGGCGGTGGATCAGCCACCAGACCCCGATGAGGTCGAGCACGCCGACCAAAGCGCGGCCGAGATTGGAGTAGTTCGACCGCCCCTCGACCCGCGCGCGGTGGCTGACATCGACCAGGACGACCGCGTACCCCTCGCGCTTGACCAGGGCGGGCAGGTAGCGGTGGATGTGGTCAAAGAACGGCAGGGCAAGGAACACCTCGCGGCGAAACCCCTTCAGCCCGCAGCCGGTGTCGCGGGTATCGTCCTTCAGGAGCCGCCGCCGCAACGCATTCGCCAGGCGCGACCCGAGCCGCTTGGACGTCGTGTCCTGCCGGTCCACCCGCTGGCCTGCGACCAGCCCGATCCGCCCCCCGGCATCGGCGACGAGCGGGGCCGCGATGCGGGGCAGCTCTGCGGGCGGGTTCTGCCCGTCGCCATCGAGCGTGAGGCAGATCGGCGCCCGCGCGGCCCGCACGCCCGACAGCACCGCCGCCGACTGGCCGCAGCTTGCGCTGTGGCGCAGTTCGCGCAGCCACGGGTGGCGGCCACGCGCGGCGGCGATGGCCGCGGCGGTACCGTCGGTCGAGCCGTCATTGACGAAGATGACCTCAAACGGGGCGAGCGGCGCACAGGCCTCGGCGATTTCGTCGGCCAGCCGGGCGACGTTCGCCGCCTCGTTCCGCATCGGCGCGATGATGCTGACCCGCGGCGTTACGGTCATCGGCGTGCCCCCCCGCGCCCCGGGGCGACCCTAGCGGGGTTCACGGCGACCCGCCAGCACGCGCGGCCAGGCAAGGGGCGAGCCGGGGATCGTCCGCGCGCGCGACGAGCACCAGGCGCGTGGACCGGCCGCGGTTGTAATTGAACCCCTCGATCACCGCAATCACCGCCACGGGCGCCTCGACCAGGTCCGTGAACCCGTCGAGCGGTCGGTCGTCGCGAACCTCAAAGAACACGCTCCACCCGTCCTCGTCGCGCAGGAGTGCCGCCGCCTCGGCCGCGTCGGCCCGGCGGGTCCGGGTCCCGGCGGCGACCACGAGGCTCGGCTCGAAATACCCCACGGAGACCAGCGGGCGGTCCGAACAGGCGCCGAGCGTGGCATGGGCCGCCGCCATCCGCGGGCTGGGGAATGCGGTGGCGAGCCCGGGAAGGGTGGCCGCGAACATCGCGGCATAGAGCAGGATGGCTGCCAGCGGCGCGATGCCGAGAAACGCCGTCACTCGAAGCCTGGCGAGCGCCCATGCCCCCAGAACCGTCACGGCCAGCCCGGCCGTGCCGAGGATCGCCCCGCCCCAGCCGATCCGCCCCTCGACCAGCGGCGTGCCCGCCAGTGCGGCTGTGGCCAGCCCCGCGCCGACCACCCCGAAAAGCGCGACGGCGAGCGCGGTGCGGGCCCGTCCCGGGCGCGGTTCTTGCGGCGACACGATCCAGTGCGCAATCAGTCCCGCCAGGGCGGGCAGGATCGGCAGCATGTAATGGGGTAGCTTGGTCGCCACGCCGATCTCGTAGAGCGCCCAGATCGGCAGGCTTGCGCCCAGCAGAAAGCGCAGCGCCGGGCTGCGCCGCACGCGCCAGAGAAACGGCGCGGCAAAGAGGGCGAGCGGTGCCCAGGGCCAGAACGTCCCCCAGATGGTCGCGAGGTAGTATCCGGGCGGCGCCCCGTGGCGTTCCGCCCCCGTGGCCACCTTGCCCAGGAAATCGCGCCCCAGGGATTCGGCGAAGAACGCGCCGTCCGATGCGATGGCGATGGCGACGAGCCAGGGCAGGACGATGGCGCCGAGGATTGCGACACCCCATCCCCAGCCAAGGCGGCGGGGCAGGGCGAGGCTGCGCTCGGCAACCGCGATCCAGCCGATCGGCCCGGCAATGGCAAGGAGCGCGATCGGCCCCTTGACCAGGACCCCGATCCCGAGCGCGGCCCAGAACACGAGCCGGTCGCGCCCGAATCCCGGACGGGGCGCCAGCCAGATGCGCACGAGCGCCCCCTCGGCCGCGACGATGGTGGCAAGCAGCGCCGCGTCGGTCTTGGCGATGTGCCCCTCGACCGCCGCCAGAACGCTCGTCGCCACCATCAGCCCGGCAATCAACGCCGCATTGCCACCCAGCAGCGGCGTGAGCGCCCAGGCGGTCAGCAGGGCCGCGGCGAGGATCCCGACGGCTGATGGCAGGCGGTAGGCCCAGATCGGCGCGTCGGACCCTCCGGTCACCGCCGCGACGGCGGCCTGCGCCCAGTAGATCCCCGCGGGCTTGTTCCAGCGGGGTTCGTCCTGAAACCGGATGTCCACCAGATCGCCCGTCTCCACCATCTGGCGCGCGGCCACGACGTAGCGGCTTTCGTCGCGGTCGGTGGGCGGCAGGGTGGCGAGCCCCGGGACCAGGACACATAGTGCGACGGCCGTGATGATCGCCGCGCGCCGGGGTGCCGCACCCTCGGCCCATGCCAGCACCGCCCGCACCGCCGCCTCGATGCGGACGACGAGACGCTCCATCGGCCGCTACATCGCCCCCGCGCCGCGCGTTACTGCGCGGGGGGAGGGGCCAGGGGCGCGAGCGGCGCGTCGGTGGCTGCACCCGGTGAGGTGCCCGGTGACGTGCCTGGTGACGGGCCTGGTGCTGCGCCGGGGGGGGCGGGCGGCAGGATCGCGCCCTCCACCGGGGCGATTCCGCCCGCGGGCGCCGGGGCGGTGATCCCGTCGAACAGGGTGCCGTTCGTCCCGCGCGCGGCAAGGATGGTCAGGGCCAGCGAGGTCACGATGAAGGCGGCCGCCAGCGCCCAGGTCAGCTTGGCCAGGGCCGTCGCCGCCCCGCGGCTCGACACGACGCCGCCCCCACCTCCCCCCATGCCAAGCGCCCCGCCCTCGGAGCGCTGGAGGAGGACCACGCCGATCAGGAACACGGCGAGGATGAGGTGAATGGTCAGGACGACGTTTTCCATGGACAGCGACCCCGCGCGGCGGTTGCAAAGCAGGACAGCTCCGCGACCGCGGATCACCCCACCGCGGCGGTGTCTACCGAAGCCGCGGCGGGTTGTCCAATCCAATCCGGCGGCGCGCGGCACCCGTGTGACCGACGCCGATGGACAGGAACCGCCCCCGCTGCTATCGGGGCGTGTGCCAGCAGAACCCCATATCCGGACGACCCCATGAGCCCGCTCGCGCGCCACGTCTCGCTTGCCATGCTCGGCTCGTTCGGGCTGTTGGCCGCGGCGCTCGCCTTCCAGATCCTCGGTGGGCTCGCGCCCTGCCCGCTCTGCGTCTGGCAGCGCTGGCCGCACGGGATCGCGTTCGGCCTGGGCGCGCTGGTGCTCGCGACCGCCTGGCGCGGGGGGGCGGCGCTCGGGGCGCTGATCCTCGTCGCGGGGGCCGGCCTTGCCGGCTTTCATGCAGGTGTCGAGCAGGGCTGGTGGGACGGCCCGTCCACCTGCACCTCGGGCGGGGTCGGGGGCATGACGGCGGACGAGCTGATGGCCCGGATCATGGAGGCGCCCCTGGTGCGCTGCGACGAGATCGCGTGGCGTTTCGCGGGGCTGAGCATGGCGGCCTGGAACGCCATCGGGTCGCTTGCGCTCGGGCTGGTCTGGGCGCGGGGCTATGCCTCGAGCTCGGCGTCCCAGTAGAGATAGTCCATCCAGCTGTCATGCAGGAAGTTCGGCGGGAATTTTCGCCCGATGTTCTGAAGCTGGTCGGGGGTGGGCCGCATGGTCGGGTGCCGCAGGCTCATCCCCGACTGGCGCAACGTCTTGTTCCCCTTGCGCAGGTTGCAGGGCGGACAGGCCGCGACGACGTTTTCCCATGTGGTGCGCCCGCCGCGTGAGCGCGGCAGGATATGGTCGAACGTCATGTCGCCGCGCGCGCCGCAGTATTGGCAGGTGAACTCGTCGCGCAGGAACAGGTTGAACCGCGTGAAGGCAGCGGTCTTCGCGGGCTTCACGTAATCCTTCAGGACGACGACCGAGGGCAGGCGGATCTCGGTCGACGGGCTGCGCACGGTCGTGTCGTATTCCGCGATGATCTGCACGCGGTCGAGCCAGGCGGCCTTCACCGCCTCCTGCCAGGGCCAGAGCGAGAGCGGGAAGTACGACAGCGGGCGGAAATCGGCGTTCAGCACGAGGGCGGGATGGTCGCGGAGGATCGCGGGACTTCGCACGAAGTTGGTGGAAAATTCGGTATTCATCGCCCGCGCGACTCCCGTCCTGCTTCCACCCCCCGGGGCGCCAGGACGAGACGCGCCCGTCCCGGAATGTGACCACTATATCTCGCCGTCACAATCGCGCAACCCCTCCACATCCGGTGGTGGCGCGTCCGCGAGCCGATGCTTATCCACATGGCGTGACGCTGGTGTGACGCCCTGTCAGGCCACAGGTAGCGCATCGGCGAGGGCGGTCCAGAGGGCCTCGGTCGGCTCGCAGCCGACCGAAAGGCGGATGAACCCTGGATCGACCGCGTCGCCCCAGCGCGCCCGCCGTTCGGCCGAGGAATGCACGCCGCCGAACGAGGTGGTCGCGGCAAGTGCGCGGCAGCGGCCGATGAACCCGTCCGCCGCGGCCTCGTCGGCCAGGGTGAAGCTGATGATGAACCCGAAATCGCGCATCTGCCGGGCGGCGACGGCATGGCCGGGATCCTCCGCCAGCCCGGGGTAGCGGATCGCCCGGACGGCGGGATGGGCCTGAAGCCGGGCGGCGATGATCCCGGCGCTGGCGCACATCCGGGCAAGCCGCACCTCGAGCGTCTCGATCCCGCGATGGACGAGCCATGCCTCGAACGGTCCCGGGATGGCCCCGGACAGCGTGCGCCAGTCCCGGATCTCCTGCATCAGGCCCATGTCGCGGCCCGCCACATGGCCGAAGATCACGTCCGAATGGCCCGCGGCGGCCTTGGTGTCGGCCATGACCACGAGGTCTGCCCCCAGATCGAGCGGGCGCTGGAGGAACGCCGTCGCGGTGGTGTTGTCCACCACCAGCAGTGTCCCCGCCGCCCGCGCCCGCAGCGCGAGGGCCGCGATGTCCACCATATCCAGCCGGGGGTTCGAGGGCGTCTCGGCAAAGACTATCCGGAAGCCGTCGAGGGGCGCCGTGCCGAGATCGACCGTCGGCACGGTATCGACCCCCACCCCCATCTTGCGCAGGAATCGGTCGAGGAGGATCCGCCCGGTATAGTACCCGTCCGACGGAAAGAGGATCCGGTCCCCCGCCTTCAGATGCGCATAGAACACCGACGCGATCGCGGCCATGCCCGAGGGGAACGCTATGACCGGCGCATCCTCCAAGAGCGCAAGCTGATCCTCCAGCGCGTCCCAGACCGGCGTGTTGAACCGCCCGTAGGTGTAGGGCGCCTGGGGCGGTCCGGGGACGTGAAAGACCGAGGCCATGGTCAGAGGCACGGTCAGGCTGTCCCCGGGCGCAAGCCCGCCGCGGCGGTGGTGCAGGAGGGCGAGCGCCCGGTCGGCGTCGGTCGGTGAAAGCGTCATGGTCGGGGCCCCCGGTCGCGGTCGCCATACTCTGGCGAGGCCCCGCCGGGCTTGCAAGCGGCCGGCGGGCTGCAATCGCGCCTCGCCGGGTTGCGGGAACCGCAGCGCGGCGGCGCGACGGGGACGCAAGGGTCATCGGGCCTCTGGAACCCGTTCCGGCCCCACCATGACCGGGGCCATCACGACAGGCGGCGGGGAAGCGGCCACGGGGGGCATCGAGCCCCCCGCGGCCGCGCGGCCTGCGCCGCTGGCAGGCGTTGCGCAGGTGCGAGGGAAAACAGGCTGCATGGACGCGCTTGAGGGGCAGATCTGCCCCTCAAGATGCCTTGTCGAGCGTATGGCGGGCGGAGGGCGCGTCAAGGCCGAGCCGCGCCGGGGGCGCGGTGCGTGCCGCAGCCTTGACCCGCCCTCCGCCCGCCGGTCCTGCGGGATGGGGCGACGTTGGGGGCGCGGGGACTAGAACGGAACGTCGTCGGTGCCGGGGGCGGTCACAAAGCTTGCCAGCACGCGTTTCACCCCGGCCTTGTCGAAGGCGATCGTGAGCTTGTCGCCCTCCACCGCCTCGACCGCGCCGTAACCGAATTTCTGGTGGAACACCCGGGTGCCGGGGGCGAAGGCGGGCAGGGCGGTGGCGTCGATGACGAGGCCCGCGGCCTCGCGCGGCTGGGACAGGCCGTGGGCGCCGCGCCGGGACTGGAGCCGCGCCCAGCCGGGGGAATTGTAGACATTCGCCTCGGCCACCCGGGCGTCGAGGTCCGAGCCGCGCATGATCCCCGGCATCGGGGTCAGGCCGCCGCCGGGCATGGCGCTGCCCCCCGGGGCGGACGCGCCGAAGCCGCCGCCATAGAGGCCGGGGGGGGTCAGCACCTCCACATGGTCCTTGGGCAATTCGTCGATGAAGCGCGACGGGATCGAGGATTGCCAGCGGCCATAGGTCTGGCGGTTCGCGGCAAAGCTGATGGTCAGGTAGCGCTCTGCCCGGGTGATGCCGACATAGGCGAGGCGGCGTTCCTCCTCCAGCCCGCGCAGGCCGCTTTCGTCCATGCTGCGCTGGGACGGAAAGAGCCCGTCCTCCCACCCCGGCAGGAACACGGCGGGAAACTCGAGGCCCTTGGCGGCGTGCAGCGTCATGAGCGAGACCTTGGGCGTGCCCTCGGCTTCCTCGTTCTCCATGACCAGGGCGACGTGTTCGAGAAAGCCCTGGAGGTTCTCGAACCCCTCCAGCGCCTTGACCAATTCCTTGAGGTTGTCGAGCCGGCCCTGGGCGTCGGGCGACCGGTCGGCCTGCCACATGGCCGTGTAGCCCGATTCCTCGAGGATGGTCTCGGCCAGCCGGACATGGCTGGTCCCGCCCCTGAGGGCGGCGGTCCAGCGGTCGAAGCCGTCGAGCAGTTCGGTCAGGGCTGCCCGCGCCTTGCCGGGCAGCTTCACCGCCCGCGCGGCATCGAGCAGGCTGCCCCCCCGCTCACGCGCGAGGCGGTTGATCTCCTGCAGCGCCTTGTCGCCGATCCCGCGCTTCGGTGTGTTCACGATGCGCTCGAAGGCGAGGCCGTCGGCCGGGCTGACCACGACGCGGAAATAGGCCATGGCGTCGCGGATCTCGGCACGTTCGTAGAACCGCGGGCCGCCGATGACGCGGTAGGGCAGGCCGATGGTCAGGAACCGGTCCTCGAAGGCGCGCATCTGGAACGACGCGCGCACCAGGATCGCGATCCCCTCGGGCGAGACGGGGTCGAGGCCGCGGGTGCCGCGGGAGAGCGCCTCGACCTCCTCGCCGATCCAGCGCGCCTCCTCCTCGCCGTCCCAGTGGCCGATCAGGCGGACGCGCTCGCCGCCGTTCGCCTCGGTCCAGAGGGTCTTGCCCAGGCGTTCCGCATTGGCAGCAATGACCGAGGAGGCGGCGGCGAGGATGTGGGGGGTGGAGCGGTAGTTCTGCTCCAGCCGCACGATGCGCGCGCCGGGGAAATCCGCCTCGAACCGCAGGATGTTGCCCACCTCCGCCCCGCGCCAGCCATAGATCGACTGGTCGTCATCGCCCACGCAGGCGATGTTGCGCGACCCTTGGGCGAGCAGGCGCAGCCAGAGGTACTGGGCCACGTTGGTGTCCTGGTATTCGTCCACCAGAATGTAGCGGAACCAGCGCTGGTATTTGGCAAGCACGTCGGGGTGGCCGAGGAAGATCTCGAGCGTGTGCAGGAGCAGGTCGCCGAAATCTGCCGCGTTCAGGCTGCGCAGGCGGTCCTGATACGCGGCGTAAAGCGCAGCACCCTGGTCGGCGAAGCCCGCCGCCTCGTTCGCGGGAACCTTGGCCGGGGTTTGGCCACGGTTCTTCCAGCGGTCGATGAGCCCCGCGAGCATGCGCGGCGGCCAGCGCTTTTCGTCGAGATCCGCATCGGCGATGACCTGGCGGAGCAGCCGGATCTGGTCGTCGGTGTCGAGGATCGTGAAGGACGATTGCAGCCCGACGAGTTCCGCATGGGCCCGCAGGATCCGCACGTTGAGCGAATGGAACGTGCCGAGCCACGGCATCCCCTCGATCACGCCGCCCACCAGCCGGCCAATGCGCAGCTTCATCTCGCGCGCAGCCTTGTTGGTGAAGGTGACGGCGAGGATCTCGTTGGGACGCGCCCGCCCGGTATGCAGGATATGGGCAATCCGCGCGGTCAGGGCCCGGGTCTTGCCCGTGCCGGCCCCCGCGAGCACCAGGACGGGCCCGTCGAGAGCCTCCACCGCCGCGCGCTGGCCGGGGTTCAGCGCATCGAGATAGGGCGCAGGCCGCGCTGCCATGGCCCGCGCCGACAGGGGGGCTGCGTCCCAGGCGGCAAAATCCTCGCTGTCATCCAATCCAACCATGGGCGGGAGCATAGCGCGACCGTGCCACAAGATAAAGGGAGCGTTCGCGAGATGTTCCAGTCCTTTCCGCACAGAGGCAGGGCGGCGGGGCGGGCGTTGATCGTGCGTTTACCGTGATCCACCGCACGGCTTGCCCCGGTCGCATCGGACATGGTGCTGTCGCGGGTCGGTGGGTGCCCGGGGGAGGTTTG
>JANNOT010000281.1:0-8681 GCA_031399375.1 Paraoceanicella sp. | reverse complement strand
ACGTCGGCGGGATAGATGTAGCCGTCGGTGGGGTGGAAGAGCGCGCCCGCCAGGTCCTCGGTCCGCACCAGCGGCCAGCGGTCGCGGACCTGCGCAGGGGTCAGGAACTCGTGGGGGATGCCCACGGCCTCGGCATTCGCGGCATAGAGCATGTATTCGTCCATGCGCGGCTGTCCCTGGGCCATGCGCAGGTTGCCCACGACCTTGAAGCCGGGATTCAGGCCCGTCTCCGCCTCCAGCGTCTTGTAGAACTTCACGCTGTAGTCGTGGATGCGGCTCGTCGCATAGCCCATGTTAAAGAGGGGCAGGAGCCCCGCGGCGTGCCAGGTGGAGCCCGAAGTGAGCTCGTCACGCTCGAGCAGCACCGTCTCCCACCCGGCCCGGGCGAGGTGATAGGCGATCGACACCCCCACTGCCCCGCCGCCCACCACCACTGCCCGTGCCGTGCTCTTCATCGCCGCCTCCGCCTCTGGGGCGAGGGTAGCGGGGCCTATCGGCGCCCGGTGCGCGCAGGGCGACCGCGGGGGGGCCGAAACCGACGCACGCCCCTCGCCAGACCGCGCGGGGATGCTATGCTGCCTGCCAAAGCCAACCCCCTGGAGGATCCCCGCCATGCGCCCTGCCATCCTTGCCGCAGCCCTGCTGCTGGCTGCCCCCGCCCTCGCGCAGGAGACACCCTCGGCCCCCGGTGCTGCGGTCTATTTCGCGACGCTCTCGGACGGGGCGACGGTCACGGGGCCGGTCACGGTGGTCTTCGGCCTGCGGGGCATGGGGGTGGCCCCCGCTGGGGTGGAGGCTGAGGCGACCGGGCACCACCACCTTTTCATCGACCGGCCGCCCTTCTCGGACGCCGATGCGGGCCAGCCGATCCCGATGGACGACACCCACCGCCATTTCGGCAAGGGTCAGACCGAAGTGACGCTGGAGCTTGCCCCCGGTTCCCACACCCTCCAGCTCGTGCTGGCCGACTGGACCCATGTGCCGCATGTGCCGCCGGTGGTGTCCGAGCGGATCGAGATCACGGTGAAGTAGGCGACACGCCCGTGTCGGCAAAGGCCGCGCGCAGGTCGTCGAGCGCCTCGCACCCCATCGGGCAGACGGCAGCGAGCCGGGCGAAGAGCGCGCGGGCCGCCGGAACGCGGTCCAGCGTCAATTCGAGCTCGCCCAGGTATTCAAGCGCCCCCGCATGGCGCGGGTCGCGGGCGAGCGCGCGGTCGTACCAGACGCGCGAGGTTTCCGCATCGCCGAGGTGGCGGTACGCGAACCCCAGCAGGGACAGCACGTCCACATGGTCCTGGCGCGCCACCCGCAGGCGCTCCAGCTCCGGCAGCGCCGCTGCCGCCCCGCCCGCCTCGATCTGCGCCCGCAGGCGGTCCAGCGCGGGGTCTGGCGCCGGCTGGGGCTGAAACGCGGCGGCGGGTGCGGCGGCGAGCAGGCAGACCAGCAGGACCCGGTGCATCGGCGATTCCCCCGTCATTGCAGGCCGAGGATACTATGCCGCGACCGCCCGGGTCAGGGGCGCATCGGGGTCCGCCAACGCCTCGACCACGTCGAAATGGTGCCGCCCCGTATCCTCGACACAGGCGGTGTCCGCCCCGAGCCCGGTCCAGACATTGGCGAGAAGCGCGTTCTGCCGCACGAACTCCGGCCGCTCGTCCGCGCCCACCCAGGCGGTCAGCCGCGTTCCGGGGCGTGGGATGCGCAGGGCGGGGCTTTCGGCGGTGGCCGTCACGGGGTCGAGGCCGAGGATTTCGTTGAGCTGGGTGGCCAGGAGCGGGCGCAGGTCATGGACGCCGCTGATCGACACCACCCGCTCCACCCGGCCCGCCACGGCCAGCGGCACGTCGGTGCAGACCATCCGGGTCGCGAGATGCCCGCCTGCGGAATGGCCCGTCAGGCGGATCTGACCCCCGACCCGCGCCGCCGCGGTCTCGACGGCCCAGGCGATCTCGCGCGTGATGCCGGGGACCGTGCCCTCGGGGCAGATCGTGTAGCCGGGCACCGCGACGGCCCAGCCGAGCGCAAGCGAACCTGCGGCAAGGTGGGACCAGTCGGATTTTCCAAACGCGCGCCAGTAGCCCCCATGGATGACCACGACGAGGCCGCGCGGCGTGCCCGCGGGGTGGAACAGATCCAGCCGCTGGCGCGCGCCGGGGCCATAGGCAATCTCCTCCCCGCCCGCACCCGCGCGGAACGCCGCCGCCGCCGCGGCCCATTTGGGCGGGTAGTCCGCACCTCCGGGGATGTAGGCCATGTTCTGGTAGGCGTCGTCCCAGTCGGTGATCATGCCACCCCTCCGTCGATCATCCGCCGTGCGAGCGCGCGAAACGCCTGTGCGGGCAGGCCGTCCGGCTCCGCCAGCACCACCGGTCGGCCTGCATCGGACGCGATCCGGGTGGCGAGGTCGAGCGGGATTTCGCCCAGGAACGGCAGGCCCTGGCGCGCCGCCTCGTCCCGCGCGCCGCCATGGCCGAAGAGATGCGCCTCGTGCCCGCAGTTCGGGCAGACATAGCTCGACATGTTCTCGATCAGCCCCAGCACCGGCACGCCGACCTTCTGGAACATTGTCAGCGCCCGGCGCGCGTCGATCAGCGCCACGTCCTGGGGCGTGCTGACCACGATGGCGCCCGAGAGCTTGGCCTTCTGGGTCAGGCTCAGCTGCACGTCCCCGGTCCCGGGCGGCAGGTCCACCAGCAGGATGTCGAGCGGCCCCCAGTCCACCTGGGTCAGAAGCTGGGTCAGCGCGCCCATCAGCATCGGCCCGCGCCAGATCAGCGCGTCCTCGGGCCGGGTCATGAGGCCGATGGAGATCATGCGCACGCCATGTGCCGTCAGCGGCACGATGATCTTGCCATCGGGCGAGGACGGGCGGGCCGAGACGCCGAGCATCTGCGGCTGGCTCGGCCCGTAGATGTCGGCATCGAGCAGCCCGACCCGCCGCCCTTCGGCCGCGAGCGCCACGGCAAGGTTGGCGGTGACGGTGGATTTGCCCACCCCCCCCTTGCCCGAGCCGATCGCGACGATCCGGGCGATGCCCGCAAGCTCGGGCGCAGGCGCAGGCCCCGGCCGGGCGGCGGCCAGCTTCGGGGGTGCCCCCGCGGGGGCATGGGCGGTCAGCAGGACCGAGACCCGGGCGACGCCAAGCGCCTCGACCGCCGCCTGGGCTGCCGCGCGCAAGGGTTCCAGCGCGGGCGCACGGTCGGCGGGCACCTCGAGCACGAAGCGCACTTCGCCCGCGCCGACCCCCAGCGCGCGGACATAGTCGGCGGTGACGATGTCGGCCCCGGTGGCGGGATCGCGCACCCGGGCCAGTGCCGCCAGAACCGCCTCGCGCGTCACCGCCATGCCCGTGATCCTTCCCCGCTGCCCCCCGCACATAGAAACGTGCGGGGGGCTTGTCCATGCGGGATGCGCCTCAGCCCGCGCGGCGCCGCAGCGCCAGCAGCGCCACGATCCCCGCGCCCAGCAGCGGCAGTGCCGGCGGCAGCGGCACGACCGCGGTCGGGTCGTCGCCCATGCGGAAGGCGTAGTTGAAGAATGCGCCGACCGTCTCGTCGGTCTCGTAGTCGTAGAGATGGTCGCGGACATACGCGGAATATGCCGCGCCGACGATTTCGGGCACCGCATAGAGCCCGTCGCCGTCCATGTCGAGCTTGTAGGTCTGGGGCGCAGGGCTGCCGTCCTCGGCATAGGTCACCGCGTCGCCCCAGCCGTCGAGCCAGGCCGTGAAGTTGATGTCGGCCGCAAGGTTCGAGACCGTCGAGATCGCATAGTCCGCCGGAGCGCCGCCAAAGAGGAGCGCCGCGGCCTCGACCGCGGAATAGACCGGGGTGGTGTATGCGCCCCCCGCATCGACATCGGCCCAGTAGGGGCCGTCCGCGACGTGCCAGGACCCGACATAGGTATAGGTCGCCGCCGGGGCGGAGGTTGCGGCACAGGTGGTGGAGAGAAGGGCCGCCAGAACGGCGACCGAACCCGGGGTAAGCAGCTTCATTTGGGATACCCTTCGCAAAAACTAACCAACGGCTAACCATGCCACGGCGCACCCTCCATCGGAACCCTGTCGGGTGTCGTGCTTGAGCCGAAACCCCCGATGTGTTAACCAACTTGTTACTTTTTAGGGAGATTTGGATGCCCACGGCTCCCATCGCGGATTTGCATGACGACCCCGAAGGCTTGCGTCGGCTGGAGATCCCCGACCCCCGCGTCGACTTGCGCGCGACCCTCTACCGCGAGGCGGAGGCGATGGCGGCCTATGCCGCGGCCCGGGGTCTGGGGTTTCCCGATGCGGTGCAGGCCAAGCTCGGGTTGCTCGATACCGGGCTCGCGAACCGCGCGCAGATCCCCATGTCCGAGCTTGCGGCGCTCCATGGCGCGCTGGCGGCCGCGATCCGCCCTGCCCTGCCCCGCACGATCGAGATGCTGGACTGGGACGCGCGGATGTCGCGCTGGAACTGGCTCGCCCCGGTGCGCGCGACCCGGCGGCTGATGCAGGCGGCGGCGGGGTTCTGGATCATCTTCTTTGCCTGCTACATCTGGGGTCCGGTCAACGCGCGGACCATCTCCGCCTCGGTCTTCGAGCTCGACGGCGGGTACACCGCCCTCGTGCTCACGCTCTTTTATGCCGCGCTCGCGGGGATCGGCGGGACCTTCGCCGTGCTCTACGACGCGCGTCAGCACGTGCTGGAGGGGACCTATGATCCCCGGATCGGGTCGAACTATGCCATCCGCATCGCGCTCGGCGTCATCTCGGGCCTGATGCTGGCCCAACTCCTCAGCGACCGCTCGCTGATGGAGGGGTCCGAGGAGGGCGTGGCGGGGCGGTTCGCCGCCGGTGTCACGTTTACCGTCATCGGCAAGCCCATCCTCGCGCTCCTGGGGGGCTTTGCGGCGCAGTTCGTGTACAAGGCGCTCAACAAGATTGTCGATGCGCTCGAAAGCCTGTTCGAGCCGTCGCGGGCCGCCGAGGCCGCATTGGCGGCGCGGTCCGCCCGGCTGGCCGAGGCGGAGGTGGCGCTGGCCGCCGACCGGGCGCGCGCGGCGAAATCCATCGAGCTGGTGCGCGAGGTCGAGGCGGCTGCCCCCGGCGTGGCGCGCAGTTCGGTCGTGACCGATCTGCTGAAGGTGATCGTGGGCGAGGGCTCGCTCGCCCCCAATGCCGGGGTCGCGGCCACCCTTGCCCCCGCGGGCCAGGCGCTCGAGGCGATCGACAAGGCGCTGGCGGTCGGCGAGGCGGTGCTGCGCCTTCTGCCCGAGGACGAGCTGCCCGAGACGCGGGCGCGGCTCCGCGCCGTCGCGACCCCGGTCGCCGAGCTGCGCCAGGCCGTGCAGGCCGGGGCTGTGGGCGACGTGGTCGGCGTCGCGGCGGGGCTTCTGGGCGAGGTCAAGGCGCTCGATCCTCTGCGCGAGGTGGCGGGGGGTGCCGTCTCGATGCTCAAGATGGCGCTCGGCGGCGCGGGGCTCGCCACCAATCCCATCGGGCTCGCGGTCGCGGCCATCGGCATCGCGGTCCCGCTGGGCCAGGCGGCCTATGGCCGGTGGAAGGCGCGGATCCTCGATGCACCGTACTTCCCCGACCTTCTGGAGGTCGAGACCCTCGACGCCGCCACGGTGCGCGAGGCGCTGGGGATCGCCCCGGCCTTCGCCGCGGGCCTCGGGCCGCTTGCCGACGACATGGCGGCGCTGAACCGGATCGGGCGGCTCGCGGTGGCCGAGGATGACGCGCTCTTCGCCGAACTCGCGGGGGGGTTCGCGGACCGTGCGGCATTCGATGCGGCGCTGGGCGAGTTCCGGACGGCGCTGGTCGGGCTGACGCTTGTTGCGGAAATCCCGCCGGGGCCGCTTCTGGACGCGGGTCTGAACGGGCCCGACGAGCTGCTGCGCGCCGTCGATGCGGTGCGTGCCGAGCCACAGGCGCGCGGCGCGCTGGAGCGGCTGAGCCTGCTCGCCGGGGCCGCCCGGGATCCGGGCAGCCCGCTCCAGCTTTCCACCCTGCTCGAGACATTCGGGACCCTGCGAAAGGTGATGGCATGAGACGGCTCGCGCTCCTCGCGGTTCTGGCCCTTGCGGCCTGCGACCCCACGCTGTCGGCGCTGCAGACCCAGAAGGATCAGGCGGCGGCGGGCGATCTGGCCGCGATCGCCGCCACGCCGGTCACCTGCGACCTTTCCACCCCCGGCTGCGACCAGTCGCGGGCGATCCGGGGCGATGCCTGCCTGCGGCTGGCCCAGGACGCGCTCGCCGCGTCCCGGCCCGCTGCCATCGCGCCGAATGCGGCCTGTGCCGAGGCGGAGTATGCCGCCGTGCTCGGTGCCGGGCGGGGTTCGGCCGAGCTGCTCGCGGCCCGCAGGCTAGAGGCGCTGCGGCTGGCGCGCGAAGGCGCGCGGTCGATCCCGGCGGGGCAGGCTGCCAACGACACGCTGGGCGCCGCGGCGACCGATTACGCCACCCGGTTCCCCGGACGTGGTGAGGGCGGGTTCTACCGCGCGACCGCGATCCTGTGGTCCGCGGCCTTTGCCCCCGGTCCCGACCGCTGCGCGCAGCTGGCCGAGGCGGGAACGCTGGCGGCCGCCGCCGCCTCTGCCCCCGCGGACGGGCGGGCGCTGCCGGGCGGGATCGGTGGCCCGGCCCGGGCGGCCGAGGCGCGGGCGGCGACGCTGCGCCGCACCGCGTCCTGCCCGGGCTGAGCCCACAATGGCGGGGGCCCTGCGCTACACCTTGCCGATGCAGCGTGCCCCCCAGGTGCGCATGGTGCAGGACGCGCTCTGCCTGCTCGGCCATCTCGCCCCGCGCGAGGTGGACGGGCTCTTCGGTCCCCTGACCCGCGATGCCGTCCGCGCGTTCCAGCGCGGGGCGGCGCTGCCGTCGAGCGGCACGGTCGAGGTCGCGACCTGGACCGCCCTGACCGCCGCGGCCTTCGCCGCGGGACCGGCGCAGGCGGGCGGGGTGGCGGGCGGGGTGGCGCCGGGTCCGGTGCCCGGCCCGACGCCCGCTCCGGTGCCGGGCCCGACGCCCGGTACGACGCCCGGTACGACGCCCGGTACGGGGCCACAGGCGACGGCAGCGCCCCGCCCGCCCGGGGCCGCGGCGCCCGCCATTCCCGCCGTCGTGCCCCCCGACCTCCTGCCGCCCGCGACGCCGACGCGGATCGTCCTGCACTGGACGGCGGGCGCTGCCCGGGCCTCGGCCGAGGACCGCCAGCATTATCATTTCGTGGTCGAGCAGGACGGAAGCGTCGTGCCCGGCGTCTTCACCATCGCGGCCAACGAGCGCACGGGGGACGGGCGCTATGCGGCCCACACCCGCGGGGCCAACACGCGCTGCGTCGGCCTGTCGATGTGCGGGATGGTCGGCGCGCGCGAGGCGCCGTTCCATCCCGGCACCGCCCCGATCCTCGAGCGTCAGCTCGACCGGATCACGGCGCTCGCGGCCCAGATCTGCGCCCGCTACGGCATCCCGGTGACCCCCCGGACCGTGCTTGGGCATGGCGAGGTGCAGGACATCCTGGGCATCGCGCAGCGCGGCAAGTGGGACCCGCTGACGCTGCCCTGGCGCCCGGACCTGGGGCGACGCGAGACGGGCGATCTGATCCGCGCGATGGTTGCGGGCCATCTGGTCCCGCGCGAGGCGACCGACCCCGTGCGCCCCGCCGATGCGGTGGTCGATGGCACGCTCGTCCAGGGCGCCTGCGCGATCTGGGACGGGGCGACCCATCTGGTGGTCAGCGTGCTGGAGCGGGCGGGCATCCTGCGGGTGACGGCGGACGAGCCGGACGGGCTCGAGATCGCGGCGGGGGACCGGCGCGCCTTCTTTCCCCGCCGCACCCTGCCCGACGAGACGACACCCGTCCTGCGCGCGGTCGAGCTGGCGGAGGCGTTCGACGTCCGGCTCGACTTTCCCGATCCCGGGCGGGTCACGCTGGACGGGTTCGGGCCGCGGCCCCCCGGTGCGCCGCGCGCGGTCACCATCGCGCGGGGGGACACGCTGTCCCGGATCGCGGCGCGGCATCTCGGTGACGCGGAACGCTGGCCCGAGATCACCGATGCGACCGGGCGCCCCTTCGACGCGGCGCGTGCCCGCATGATCAACCCGGGCGACCAGGTGCTGCTGCCGCCCGGTGCGGGGTCGGACCCGGGTGCGGGACCGGTCGTGCGGGTTGCGGCGGCGGCGGTCCGGCTCGACGGGATGGATGGGGTGGCCGAGGCGATCGCAGCCCTCGTCCATCCCGCCAACGGCGCGGCCGCCGCCGCGGCGACCCCGCGCCTTCTGTCCGCCGCGATGGCCGAGGGGGTCCGCGATCCGGCGCATCTGGCCTACATCCTTGCCACGGCCGAGCACGAGACGAATTTCGGCAGGCTGATGACCGAGCGGTGGGCCGACACCGCGGCGCAGCGGCGATACGAAAGCAACGCGTCCAACGAGCAGCCCGGCGACGGTCGACGCTATCTCGGCCGCGGCTATGTCCAGCTCACCTTCCGCGAAAATTACCGGCGGTTCGGCAAGGCGCTGGGCCTGCCGCTGGAGGAGGAGCCGGAGCGGGCCGCGGACCCCGACGTGGCAGCCAAGGTGATGGCCGTGGGCATGTCGCGCGTCGGCTACCGGCACCGGTCCCTGATCCTGCGCGAATTCGGCACGGGCGAGGCGTTCCGGTTCGAGGATGCGCGCCGCATCGTCAACGCGGA
>JANNOT010000267.1:0-6404 GCA_031399375.1 Paraoceanicella sp. | reverse complement strand
CCGCGATCTTCGCCCGCTACGGCCTGACCTGGCGCCAACCCCAGGGGTGAGGGGCTATTGCCCCTTGGTCGAATATGCTTGCCCGGGCGCGTGGCCCTAGGGTCGACCCGAGAAGCGTCCTGACACGCTCCACCACGGGGGGATTATTTTTATGGCTGCGGTATCGATGAGGGTGAACGGGGTTGTATTGGGTGGTGTTGTTGAGGGTCGGACATTGCTGGTTGATTTTTTGCGGGGTGGTTTGGGACTGACGGGGACGCATGTTGGGTGCGACACGTCGCAATGCGGGGCGTGCGTGGTGCATGTGGACGGTGTTTCGGTGAAGGCGTGCACGGTGTTTGCGCTGGATGTTGCGGGGTCGGATGTTGTGACGATCGAGGGGATTGCGGCGGCGGACGGGACGCTGTCGGTGGTCCAGCGGGCGTTCCAGGAGCATCATGGGCTGCAATGCGGGTTCTGCACGCCGGGGATGGTGATGACGGCGACGTCGCTTCTGGCGGAGGTGTCCGATCCGAGCGAGGCGGAGATCCGGACGTATCTGGAGGGCAACATCTGCCGGTGCACGGGCTACCACAACATCGTGAAGGCGGTGCAGGCGGCGGCGGCGGAGCTGTCGGGCAGGCATGCGGGCACGCATCCGGGCACGCAGGTCGCGGCGGAATAGGAATGTTGCATTTCTGCAGGGTTCGGGGCGGAATGCGCCCCGGGGCTGGCGGGAATGCGGGATATGTCCTGGGGCAGGGACCTGCCTCGGGGTCGGGACGGACGCCCCGGGGCTATCGGGCCCGGGTGCGGGAGGCCGCGCCCGGGTGACGGGCGGTCGGCGGGTGAGGGAGAGCGGAGATGCCGAAGGATCACGGGATTGGGGCCTCGCCGAAGCGGCGCGAGGACGTGCGGTTCCTGACGGGGGCGGGGCGGTACACGGACGACATCAACCTCGCGCGCCAGACCCATGTCTATTTCCTGCGCTCGTCGGTGGCGCATGGGCGGATCGTGTCGATCGACACCGCGGCGGCCGCGGCGCGCCCGGGGGTGCTGCGGGTGTTCACGGCGGCGGATTTCGCTGGCGTGGGCGGGCTGCCCTGCGGCTGGCAGGTGACGGACCGGTTCGGGGCCCCGATGAAGGAGCCCAAGCACCCGGTGCTGGCGGATGGCAAGGTGCGCCATGTGGGCGACCCGATCGCGGCGGTGGTGGCCGAGACGCTCGAGCAGGCGCGCGACGCGGCCGAGGCGATCGTGGTGGAGATCGAGGCGCTGCCGGCCGTGATCGACATGAAGGCGGCCCTGGCCGGGGGATCGGCGCTGGTGCACGAGGATCTGGGCACGAACCTTTGTTATGACTGGGGTTTTGTCGAGGAGAACAAGGCGGCGGTCCATGCGGCCTTTGCGACGGCGCACCATGTGACGACGCTCGATCTGGTGAACAACCGCCTGGTGGCCAATCCGATGGAGCCGCGGGTGGCGATCGGGGATTACG
This sequence comes from Paraoceanicella sp., assembly GCA_031399375.1. GTDB lineage: Bacteria > Pseudomonadota > Alphaproteobacteria > Rhodobacterales > Rhodobacteraceae > Paroceanicella. The sequence continues at coordinate 4,927 of JANNOT010000267.1, read as the reverse complement.
AGCGGTCGACGGGCGAGCACACGCTCTACACCACGAGCCAGAACCCCCATGTGATCCGCCTGCTGATGGGCGCGTTCGTGCTGGGGATCCCCGAGCACAAGCTGCGCGTGGTGGCCCCGGACGTGGGCGGCGGGTTCGGCACGAAGATCTTCCACTATGCCGAGGAAGCCTTCTGCACCTTTGCCGCCAAGGCGGTGAACCGGCCGGTGAAGTGGACGGCGGACCGGTCCGAGGCGTTCATGACCGACGCCCATGGCCGCGACCATGTCACGCGCATCGAGCTTGCGCTGGACGCGGATGGCCGGTTCCTCGCGATCCGGACCGACACGCTGGCCAATATGGGGGCCTATCTCTCGACCTTCGCCCCCTCGGTGCCGACCTGGCTGCACGGCACGCTGATGGCGGGGTGCTACACCACGCCGCTGATCTATGTGAACGTGCGCGCGGTCTTCACCAACACCGTGCCCGTCGATGCCTATCGCGGGGCGGGGCGGCCCGAGGCGACCTACCAGCTCGAGCGCATCGTGGACAAGGCGGCGCGCGAGATGGGGATCGACCCGATCGAGATCCGGCGGCGCAACTTCATCCGGGCCGACCAGTTCCCCTACCAGACCCCGGTCGCGGTGGTCTATGACACGGGCAACTACCAGGCGACGATGGACAAGCTGATCGAGATTGCCGACATCGCGGGCTTTGGCGCGCGGCGGGCGGCGTCCGAGGCGCGCGGGCTGAAGCGCGGCCTCGGGATCTGCACCTATATCGAGGCCTGCGGGATCGCGCCCTCCAACCTCGTGGGCCAGCTCGGCGCCCGCGCGGGGCTCTACGAGAGCGCGACCGTGCGGGTGAACGCCACCGGCTCGATCAGCGTCCTGACCGGCTCGCACAGCCACGGCCAGGGCCACGAGACGACCTTCCCCCAGGTGGTGGCCGAGATGCTGGGGATCGACGAGGACCAGATCGACATCGTCCATGGCGACACCGCGCGCACGCCCATGGGGATGGGCACCTATGGCTCGCGCTCCCTCGCCGTGGGCGGCTCGGCCATCGTGCGGGCGACCGAGAAGATCATCCGCAAGGCGACCAAGATCGCCTCCCACCTGCTCGAGGCGGCGGAGGGCGACATCGCGCTTGCCAACGGCGCGTTCACCGTCAAGGGCACGGACAAGTCCGTGGCCTGGGCGCAGGTCTGCCTTGCCGCCTATGTCCCGCACAACTATCCGCTGGACAAGATGGAGCCGGGGCTGGAGGAGACGGCGTTCTACGACCCCTCGAACTTCACCTATCCCTCGGGCGCCTATGCGGCCGAGGTGGAGGTGGACCCCGAGACGGGGCGCGTCACCGTCGCGCGCTTTGCCGCGGCGGATGATTTCGGGAACATCGTGAACCCGATGATCGTGGACGGCCAGGTCCATGGCGGCATCGCCCAGGGCATCGGCCAGGCGCTGCTGGAACAGGCGGTCTATGACGTGGACGGCCAGCTCCTGACCGGGTCCTACATGGATTATGCCATGCCGCGGGCCGACGACCTGCCGATGTACGCGGTCGATCATTCCTGCGTCACGCCCTGCACCCACAACCCCCTGGGGGTGAAGGGCTGCGGCGAGGCCGGCGCGATCGGCACCCCGCCTGCCATCGTGAACGCGGTCGTGGACGCGCTGGCGGGCATGGGCGTCACCCATATCGACATGCCCCTGACCCCGGGCCGCGTCTGGGCCGCGCTCCAGGCCGCGCGGGCCTGATCCCCCCCCCGTTCCCGCCGGGAACGGGGACCCGCATCCCCCCCGTTCCCGGCGGGGGCCCCGTCCCGCCGCCCCCCAAGGGAGAAGACCCGATGTATGCCTTCGACTTCGTGAAGCCCGCCACCCTCGCCGAGGCCGTGGCCGCCCTCGCCACCCCCGATGCCAAGGCGCTCGGCGGTGGCCAGACCTTCATCCCCACCCTCAAGCAGCGCCTCGCCAGCCCCAGCATCGTCGTCAGCCTGACCGGCATCGCCGAGCTGCGCGGCATCCGCCAGGACGGCGACACGCTGGTCGTCGGGGGCGCGGCCACCCATGCCGACATCATGCGCCAGACCGCCTACCCCGCCCTCGCCGACATGGCCCGCCATATCGGCGACCCGGCCGTGCGCAACCGCGGCACCATGGGCGGATCGCTCGCCAACAACGACCCCTCCGCCTGCTACCCCGCCGCCGTGCTCGCCTCGAACGCCACCATCCACACCAATACCCGCACCATCCCCGCCGACGACTATTTCCAGGGCATGTTCACCACCGCCCTCCAGGACGGCGAGATCATCACCGCCGTCGCCTTCCCCATCCCGCAGCGCGCGAACTACCAGAAATTCGTCCAGCCCGCCTCCCGCTTCGCCCTCACCGCCGTCTTCGTCGCCCGCTACGACACCCATACCCGCGTCGCCATCACCGGCGCCGCCGAACAGGGCGTCTTCCGCTGGACCGACGCGGAAGGAGCCCTCACCACAACCTTCTCCCCCGACGCCGTCGCACCCCTAACCCCCTCCCCCAACGGCCTCATCCACGACATCCACGCCACACCAACCTACCGCGCAAGCCTCATCAAAACCCTCACCAAACGCGCGGTAGAGGCCGCAGCCTAGGGCCGCGTCACCCCAGGCAGTGCAGGCTGCCGTCGGGCGCGGTGAGCCAGGCGGTTGCCTGGAGGGCTTGCGTGGCGGCGCGTGCGGCGCGGAGGTCGGCGAGACAAAGCGCCGTCGAGAGGCCGTCGGCCACGGTGGCGTAGGGGGCAAGGACGGTGACGCTGCGCCAGAGCGTCGCCTGGCCGGACGGGCCGAGGATGTGGCCCTGGCCGGGGGCGAGGATCAGGGCGCCCGGCATGGACGTGGCGAGGGCACCGGCCGCGAGATCGAGCGCGCCATGTGGCGCTTGGACCCGAAAGATCGCGCGGGGACTGCGCAGTTCGCCCAGATCGACGAGGCAATCGCCATAGCCCTCGGCGACCAGCAGGTCCGCGACGCGGTCCGCCGCGAAGCCTTGGGCAATGCCATTCAGCGTCAGTGCCATGCCGGGTGCGAGGGTCACGCCCCGCGCCGTTCGCCGCACCCGGTCCCACCCGAGTGCCGCCCGTGCCGCTGCCGCGTCGTCTCCGATGGCCAGGGCGTGCCAGAGCGGCTGGACCGTGGGATCGAACAGCCCACCGGTCGCGCGGTGCACCCGGTCCGCCTCGGCCAGCAAATCGAGCATCGCCCGCGGCGCCGGATCGAGCGTACCGTCGCGATTCAGTGCCGTGAGCGTGGAGCGGGGATCATGCAGGCTGAAGAGCCGCTCCATCCGCCCGATCAGATCGCGCGCACGGTCGAGCGTCGCCCGGGCGGCGCCGGCGTCGGCATGGCGCAGTGTGATCGCGACATCCGACCCCATGGCGCGCCCGCGCCAGATGACCGGTGCCGACGCACCGCCCCCCAGGACCGCGGCGGCCGATATGGCGAGCATGCGCCGCCGCGTGATCATGCCGCCGCCCGCCTGCGATCGGCGAGGATCAGCGGTACGCACTGGGCCGGACTGTCGTGGATGGTCACGCAGTCCAGGCACTGGAAGCATTCATCATACGCGATCCGGCCGGATTTCTCGATCGCCTGGTACTTGCAGCGGACCTTGCAGAGCTGGCAGGGGCTGCCGCAGGCCGCGCGCCGCGCGATCCAGTCGCGGCCGCGCAGGAGCCCGCCCAGGGCCATGACCGCGCCGAGCGGGCAGACATAGCGGCAGAACCCCTTGAAGAGCACCGCCCCGAGCAGCAGCCAGATCACGGCGTAGGCGACATAGTACCAGTCGCGGAGGAAATAGACCGTCACGGCGGTCTTGAAGGGCTCGATCTCGATCAGCGTGTCCGCCACCCGGGGCGCGAGCAGGGCGGACAGCAGGAGCGCGGCGAGGAGAACGTATTTCAGCCGCTTCAGCCGCCGGTCCCAGCGGTCGGGCACCCGGATCTGGCGCAGGCCGAGCGCGCGCCCGGCATGGTGCGCGAATTCCTGCATCGCGCCGAAGGGGCAGAGCCAACCGCAGAACAGCCCCCGGCCCCAAAGGATGAAGCCCAGGATCGCGGCACCCCAGATCAGGAGCGAGAACGGGTCGTAGAGCAGGAACGCGAAGCTCCCCCCCTCGATCGCCGTGCGCAGGACCCCCATGACGGTCGCGACCGAAAGCTGCCCCTGGCCCCACCACCCCACGAACCCGATCACGGCCGCCAGCACGAAAAGCCGCAGGGGGGTGTAGGCGGCAAGCCCCGCGATGCGCGACTGCCCGACGAGCAGGCCCCCCATCAGGACGGCAAGGCCGCTCGCGAGGGTGAGAAGTTCGCCCTGGCGCGCGCGGATCGCCTCGATCCAGGGCGGGGCAGGGGTGGTGACCGCGGGGCGAAGGAAGAACCGCGCATCGGTGCGGTGCAGCACCGTGAAATCGGCCGTCCCAAGCTCTGGCCTGAACGAGCCATGGGCGCGCACGGCCCGCACCGCCAGCTGCCAGTCCCGCGTCGGATCGAACCCGAGCCGCCGGTCCGTGCGCAGGATCATCGCCGTCCCCTGCGGAACCCCGTCGGCGAGCCCGATGTCGAGATCGGCGTCGCGCAGCGCCACGGGAAGCCCGTCCTGGGTCGCGGTCAGCAGGTCGGGCGCGGTGTTGCGCACGAAATCCGCCGAAACGAGCCCGTGGCGCCCCGCGTCGATCAGCAGGATCGGCTCGTCATGGGTGGCGATGGCTAGGAACTGCTGGACGCGGGCGAAGGTCTCGGGCGACAGCGCGGCGCGCGCAATGGCCGGGGGGCCCAGGTCCACGATCCAGAGGTCGAGATAGGGCGCGTCCGGCGCCGCCTGTGCCTCGGGATCGTCATCGGCCCAGAGCGTCCCGGCAAAGGCCGCATCGGCCTCGGCATTCGTGACGAGGCGGCGGGTGGCAAG
>JANNOT010000154.1:0-1517 GCA_031399375.1 Paraoceanicella sp. | reverse complement strand
CCGAGGGGGTACCTGCGACCACGGTCAACAAGATGTGCGGATCGGGCATGAAGGCGGTCATGCAGGGCATGGACGCGCTGCGGGCAGGCGAGGGCCGGGTGATCGTGACAGGGGGGATGGAGAGCATGTCCAATGCCCCCTATCTCCTGCCCAGGATGCGCAGCGGCGCGCGGCTCGGCCATGCGCAGGCGATCGATCACATGTTTCTCGACGGGCTCGAGGATGCCTATGACCGCGGCCGCCTGATGGGCAGCTATGCCGAGGATTGCGCCGAGCATTACCAGTTCACCCGGGCCGACCAGGATGCCTATGCGCTCCGCTCGCTCGACGGGGCGCTGCACGCCGGGGCCAGCGGCGCCTTTGCCGCCGAGATCGTACCGGTCACGGTCGAGGGGCGGGGCGGGCCGGTGACGGTGGCGGACGACGAGCAGCCCCGGACGGCGCGGCCGGAAAAGATCCCGACGCTGAAACCCGCGTTCCGCCCGGGCGGAACGGTGACGGCGGCCAATTCCTCCTCGATCTCCGACGGGGCCGCTGCGCTGGTGCTCATGCGCGAGAGCGATGCCCGCGCGGCCGGCCTGCCCGTGCGGGCGCAGCTCATCGCCCATGCCTCGCATGCCCAGGCGCCGGCGTGGTTCACGACCGCGCCGGTCCCCGCTGCGCGCCGGGTGCTCGCCCGTGCGGGCTGGGCGGCGGGTGATGTGGACCTCTGGGAGGTGAACGAGGCCTTCGCCGTGGTCCCGATGGCGTTCGAGCGGGAGACGGGCATCCCCCGCGACCGGCTGAACGTCCATGGCGGGGCCTGCGCGCTCGGCCACCCGATCGGTGCCTCGGGCGCACGCATCCTCGTGACCCTGCTCCACGCGCTGGAGATCGCAGGCGCGCGGCGTGGGGTCGCCGCGATCTGCATCGGGGGCGGCGAGGGGACGGCCGTGGCCATGGAGATTGCGGGATGACGCAGGCGCGCGATACGGTCGCCGCACCGACTGGGCGGGTCGGGGAGATTTCCGCGGCCGGACCAGGCGCGATTGCAGGCGATCCCCACATGCCCCTGATCGACCCGCGCGGGATGCCCGGGGTCCGGATCGGCCCCCGGACGCCGCTGCGCCAGACGCCGGGTTCGGTCCGGCCGGCCCATGCTCATCCCCGCGCCCCGGCGGACGGTCGGCGCTCGCCGAGCAGCAGGTGAGCCTGCCCAGGAAGGCGCAGCCGGGCTAGGCGGTTACCCACAGCGCCTCGAGCCCGCGGAAATGATAGCGGTCGGCGTAGACCGGCGGGGCGGCGAGCCGGAGGGCGGGCAGGCGGGTGAAGAGATCGCCGAGGGCCTCGGCAAGTTCCAGCCGCGCCAGCGGCGCCCCGACGCAGAAATGGATGCCTGCGCCGAAGCTCAGATGCGGCCGAGCCACCCGGGTCTGGTCGAAGCGGCCGGGGTCGGCCCAGACAGCGGGGTCCCGGTTCGCGGCCGCGAGCAGCAGGCCGACCCTGTCCCCGGGGGCGAAGCTGTGGCCCGCGATCTC
>JANNOT010000189.1:0-4035 GCA_031399375.1 Paraoceanicella sp. | reverse complement strand
CAGCCAGCCAGCCTCGACATACTTCACCAGAAGCGGGCAGGGGCGATATTTCGTGTCGGCCAACCCTTCGTGAAGGACGTTCATGATCGAGAGGCAGGTGTCGAGCCCGATGAAATCGGCCAGTTCGAGCGGCCCCATGGGGTGGTTCGCCCCCAGCCGCAGCGCGGTATCGATGCCCGCAACCGTGCCCACGCCCTCGTAGAGCGTGTAGATCGCCTCGTTGATCATCGGGATCAGGATGCGGTTCACGATGAAGGCGGGAAAATCCTCGGAGGCGGAGGCGGTCTTGCCCAGGCTCTCCACCACCCCCTTCAGGGTCGTGTAGGTCGGCTCGTCGGTCGCGATGCCGCGGATCAGCTCGACAAGCTGCATCACGGGCACGGGGTTCATGAAGTGAAAGCCCATGAACTTTTCCGGCCGGTCTGTAACGGCCGCAAGCCGGGTGATGGAGATCGAGGAGGTGTTCGAGGTCAGGATCGTGTCGGGACCCAGATGGGGCACCAGGGCGCGGAAGATCTCGCGCTTGACCGCCTCCTGCTCTGTCGCGGCCTCGATCACGAGGTCGGTCTGCGCAATGCGCGGCAAGTCGCCCGAGATCGAGATGCGGGCAAAGGCCGTCTCCCGCGCTTCGGGCGTGATGCGGCCGCGACCGACCTGGCGGTCCAGGTTCTGGCCGATCAGCGCATGCGCGCGCTCAAGCGCGTCGGGCGAAATGTCGTTCAGAACAACGTCGTAGCCCGACACGGCGAAGACATGGGCGATGCCGGAGCCCATCTGCCCCGCCCCGATCACCCCGACCCGCCGGATTGCCATGCCCGCCATTCCTCCACCCGCGCGGCGCAGTCTATGCCGCCCGCTTTCCGCACCGCAACCCGCTTTCGCCCGGGGCTTAACCCAGCGGTAAGCCGGTCTGCGGCAGGGTTGGTGCGGGGACGTGCGGGGGATTGCGATGACCTACCAGCGGGTGATTGCCAACGGGCTTGATTATGCGACGTACCGCTTCGGTCGGTCGCGGCAGCTGTTTCGGGGGCCAAAACCCGAACTGGACCAGCCCTATATCGCCTGTGTCGGCGGGGCGGAGACGTTCGGGAAATTCGTCCTGCGCCCGTTTGCGACGCATCTGGAGGACCAGCTGGAAATCACGGTTGCCAATCTCGGCACCCCCGGGGGCGGTCCGACCTTCTATCTCGACGACCCTGTGCTCCTGGAAACGCTGTCGGCAGCCCGGGTCTGCGTCGTGCAGGCCATGGGCGCCTGGGCGCTGTCGAACCGGCTCTACACGGTGCGCAGGCGGCGCAACGAGCGGCTGGCAGGCACGTCGGAGATGCTGCGCGCGCTCTACCCCGCGCTCGACCTGACGCAGTTTCGCTATGCCCAGAACATGCTGGCCCGGCTCTATGCGGTGAACCCGCAGAACTTCCGGCTGGTCGAGATGGAGCTGCGCGCGGCCTGGGTCGCGCGGATGCGCGAACTGCTCGACCGGATCGAGACGCGCAAGATCCTGTTCTGGTTCTCCGAACGCCGCCCCGAGGACGAAGCGGGCCTGCGCGGCGGGGCGGAGCGGCTCTGCGCCCCGGCCTTCGTGGACCGCGCGATGCTCGACGCGGTTGCCCCCCATGCCGACGCGGTCGTCGAATACGTGGCCCCCGCCCAGCCGGTGGCCGAGGCGGAGTTGCCCGATCCCAGTGCCGGCCCCCGCGGCTATCCCAGCGCGGCCATGCACGAGGACGGCGCAGCGGCCCTGGCCCCCATCGTGCGCATCCTTGCCGGCGTGCGCGACGATTAGGGCCGCCCGCGCGGCTACGCGCCGAGCGCCGCCAGCACCCGCGCCCAGCTTCTGATCCCCCGGTGAAAGCTGGCGAGGTCGTATTTCTCGTTGGGCGAATGGACCTGGTCGTCGTCGAGCGCGAAGCCGATCATCAGGCTGTTCATGCCGAGGATGTCGCGGAAATGCCCCACGATCGGGATCGATCCGCCGCTGCCCACGAACACCGCCGGCTTGGGAAACTCGTCGCTGAGTGCCGCGCGCGCGGCGGCGAAGGCGGGGTCCTCGGTGGGAAGCGAGGTCGCCATCGCCCCGCCATGGGGGTGGAAGGCGACCTTGCAGTCGGGTGGCAACCCTTCCTGCACATAGGCGCGAAAGGCGGCGCGGATCGCCTCGGGGTCCTGGCGGCCCACCAGCCGGAACGACACCTTAGCCGTCGCGCGGGAGGGGAGCACGGTCTTGAAGCCCGCCCCGGTGTACCCGCCGGTGATCCCGTTGACCTCGCAGGTCGGGCGCGACCAGATCATCTCGAGCGCGCTGAACCCGGCCTCGCCCGCCGGGACGGCGAGATCGACGGCGCCGAGGAAATCGTCGTGCCGGAATCCCAGCGAGGCCCACTGGTCCTTGAGGCTGTTGGGCAGGGGTGCCACGCCGTCGTAGAAGCCCGGCAGGGTCACGCGGCCGGTGTCGTCATGGAGCCCCGCGATCAGCCGCGCGAGCACCCGGATGGGGTTTTGCGCGGCACCGCCATACATCCCCGAATGGAGGTCCCTGTCCGCGGCGGTGATCACGACCTCCTCGCCCACGAGCCCGCGCAGCATGGTGGTGATGGCGGGCGTGTCGCGGTCCCAGAGCCCGGTATCGCAGACCAGGGCGAGATCGGCCGAAAGCTCCGCCCGGTGTGCGTGCAGGAACGGGACGAGCGAGGGCGAGCCCGATTCCTCCTCGCCCTCGAACAGGATCGAGAGGCGGCCGGGCAGGCGGCCGGTGACGGCGCGCCAGGCCCGGCAGGCCTCGACGAAGGTGAGGATCTGGCCCTTGTCATCCGAGGCACCGCGGGCGCGGATCACCGGACCCTGGGCGGTGTCCTCGATCGCGGGATCGAAGGGCGGGCGGGTCCAGAGCGACAGCGGATCGACGGGTTGCACGTCGTAATGGCCATAGAAGAGCATGTGGCGTCCGGGTCCGTGCGGCCCATGGGCCACGACCATCGGACGGCCCGGCGTGTCGCGGCGCCCGGCATCGAAGCCGATGCCGCGCAGCTCCTCGACCAGCCAGTCCGCTGCCGCCTGGCAGTCCCCCGCATGGGCGGGATCGGTCGAGATGCTCTCGAAGCGCAGAAGTGCAAAGAGCCGCCCGAGCGCGGCCGGCTGGTCGGCATCGATCTGCGCCAGGACGGCGTCGAGGTCGGACATTCAGGTCTCCCGTGATGCGATGGGGCAGAGCTTAGCCGCCGACCCGCGGCCTTGACCATGGCGGATGCGTCACGCGCGCGTCCCAATTCCGCCATCGCGGCGGGCGAAAGGGTTAACGGGTGCGTAAGGGTGGAGTGCGGGCGTGGCAGCGGCGCGGCGTGGGTGCGGATTTGGGTCAGGTGCGGGCGATCCAGCCCCCGCCCAGCACGCGGGTGCCCTGGTAGACGACACAGGCCTGGCCCGGCGCCACGCCCTCCTCGGCCAGAGCAAGCTCGACGATTGCCGCGCCCGGCCCATCGGCCCGAATGCGCGCGGGGGCAGGGGGGCGGGCCGAGCGGACCTTGACCTCGACATCGAGGCCCCCCTCGGGCGCGGTGTCGAGCGGCTCTCCCAGCCAGCTCAGCTCCCCGATGCGGATCGTTCGGGTTGCGAGCGCGGCGCGCGGCCCGACGATCACCTGCGCACGCTCCGCATCGATCCGCAGGACATAGAGCGGCTCGCCTCCGCCGATCCCGAGGCCCCGGCGCTGGCCCACGGTGAAGCCGAGGATCCCGTCATGGGTCCCGCGGACCCGCCCGGCCAGGTCCACGATCTCGCCCGCCCGGGCGGCGCCGGGGCGCAGGCGCATGATCACGTCGCGGTAACGGCCATCGGGGACAAAGCAGATGTCCTGACTGTCGGGTTTTTCTGCAATGTCGAGCCCGAACTCGGCGGCGAGCGCGCGGGTCTCCGCCTTGCTGGCAAGATGACCCAGCGGAAAGCGCAGAAAATCGAGCTGATCCGGCGTCGTCGCGAAAAGGAAATAGGACTGGTCGCGCCCCGGGTCCGCCGCCCGGTGCAATTCCGGCCCCCGTG
>JANNOT010000147.1:0-1806 GCA_031399375.1 Paraoceanicella sp. | reverse complement strand
ACCGAGCCCCGCCGCGCCCGCGCCCAAGGGCAATGACGGCTGAACCGACGGCGGAGCTGACCGAGGATGCGCCGGCGAAGGTCAACCTGACGCTTCATGTCACCGGGCGCCGGTCGGACGGGTACCATTTGCTCGATTCCCTCGTGGTCTTTCCCGACATCTGCGACCGCCTGCGCGCCACCCGAGCCCCCGACCTGACCCTATCGGTCGAGGGGACGGCCGAGCTCGGCGCGGGGCCGGACAACCTCGTGCTGCGCGCGGCCGCGGTCCTGAGGCCCTCGGGGCAGGGCGCTCGGATCGTGCTGGACAAACGCCTGCCCGTGGCCGCGGGGATCGGGGGGGGATCGGCGGATGCAGCGGCGGCCCTCCGCCTCCTGGCCAGGCTCTGGGGCGTGGGGTCGCCGACCGATGCGGGGCCTGTCGCTCGGCGCCGATGTGCCCGTCTGCCTGTCAGCCCGGGCCGCGCGGATGACCGGGGTGGGGGAGCGTCTATCGGACGTGCCAGCCCTGCCGCCGGTGGGGATCGTGCTGGTCAACCCCCGGCATCCGGTCGAGACCCGGGCGGTCTTCGCAGGGCTTGGCCAGTTCGGGGCACCGATGGATGTGCTGCCGGTCTGGCGCGATGCGGCGAACCTCGCGGCGTGGCTGTCGTGCCAGCGCAACGATCTCGAACCCTCGGCACTCGCGCTCTGCCCGCCCATCGCGGGGGTGCTGGCCGCCCTGCGTGCGCAGCCCGCCGTTATGGTCGCGCGCATGTCGGGGTCGGGTGCGACCTGCTTCGGCCTCTGCGCGACGGCCACTGCCGCCACAACGGTTGCGGCGGCCCTGCGCGCGGCCGCGCCGGACTGGTGGGTTGCCGCGGCACCCCTGCGCTGAAAATCCGTCGCCGAAACGGCCCGGGCACACTATATTCCGGCCATGACAACGGGGAAGGGGACCAGATCCATGGCCATCGGACATACCAGGGCAGCCGCACTTGCCGCCGTCGATCCGGTCTGGTCGCGCATGCGCGAGGATGCCGAGCGGATCGCGGCCGCCGAGCCCCTGATGGGAAGCTGGGTGCATGCGATGGTGCTGAACCACGCGACGCTGGAGGATGCGCTCAGCTATCGGCTCGCCCAGAAGCTCGCCTCGCCCGATCTGCGCGAGCTGTTTCTGCGCGACGTGATCGCGGACGCCTATGCCGATGACCCTGCGCTGTCGGACGCCGCGCGCGCCGACACGGTCGCGGTGTTCGAGCGGGATCCCGCCTGCCACCGCATCGTCGATCCCCTGTTGTATTTCAAGGGGTTCAAGGCCATCCAGTCCTATCGGATCGCCAACTGGCTGTGGCGCCGCGGCCGGACCGACATGGCATACTTCATCCAGATGCGGACGTCCGAGGTGTTTTCCGTCGACATCCACCCTGCCGCCCGGATCGGCCGCGGCCTGATGATCGACCACGCCCATGCCATCGTGATCGGCGAGACGGCGGTGGTCGGTGACAACGTGTCGATGCTCCACTCCGTCACCCTCGGCGGCACGGGCAAGGAGGATGGCGACCGGCATCCGAAGGTTGAGGACGGTGTCCTGATCGGGGCGGGGGCGAAGGTGCTGGGCAACATCACGATCGGCCATTGCAGCCGAATCGCGGCAGGGTCCGTCGTGCTGGCCGATGTACCGCCCTGCAAGACCGTGGCGGGCGTGCCCGCCCGGATCGTGGGCGAGGCGGGCTGCGCCCAGCCCGCGCTCAGCATGGACCAGATCCTCGCGGTCACCGGTCCCGCCGCCTGAGGGTGCCGGGGGCCGGCGGTGCCGCCCCCGCGC
>JANNOT010000062.1:0-12744 GCA_031399375.1 Paraoceanicella sp. | reverse complement strand
CGCTCAAGATCCGGCACAATGCGGTGCTGGGGTACTTCGTCGAGACGACGGCCGCCCACGGGGCGCGGATGCGAGCCGAGCCGCTCGCGGGCCGGTTCCGCCACCGCCAGACCAACGCGAATGTCCTGCGCTACGGCACGGAGGAGCTGACGGCGCTCGAGACGCGCATCCTCAATGCCGGGGCGCGGGCGCTCGACATCGAGCTCGCGCTCTTCGCCGGCCTGCGCGGGCTGGTGCTGTCGGAGACCGCGGCGGTCACGGGGGCCGCGGGCGCGCTGGCCGAGATCGACCTGTCCACCGCCTGGGCCGAGATCGCGGTCGAGCAGGATTGGTCGCGCCCGGCGGTCGAGCCGGGCCGCGCCTTCGCCATCGCGGGCGGGCGGCATCCCGTGGTCGAGGCAGCCCTGCGCCGCGTGGGGGCCACCGGCTTCGTCGCCAACGACTGCGATCTGTCGGGGGACATGTCGGGGGCCCCGCCAGGGACCATCTCGACGGGCGGGGCCCCGGTCTGGCTCCTGACCGGGCCGAACATGGCCGGGAAATCCACCTTCCTGCGCCAGAATGCGCTGATCGCGATCCTGGCGCAGGCGGGCGCCTGGGTGCCCGCCCGGTCGGCCCGGATCGGGGTCGTGACCCAGCTCTTCAGCCGGGTGGGGGCCGCCGACGACCTCGCCCGCGGGCGCTCGACCTTCATGGTCGAGATGGTCGAGACGGCGGCGATCCTGAACCAGGCGGGTGACGGCGCGCTGGTGATCCTGGACGAAATCGGGCGGGGCACGGCGACCTATGACGGGCTGTCCATCGCCTGGGCGACGCTCGAACATCTCCATGACGTGAACCGCTGCCGGGCGCTCTTTGCCACCCATTATCACGAGCTGACCGGACTTGCCGGGCGCCTGCCGGGCCTCAGGAACGCCACCATGGCGGTGCGGGAATGGGAGGGGGAGGTGATCTTCCTCCACGAGGTCCGCCCGGGTGCCGCGGACCGCTCCTATGGCGTGCAGGTCGCGCGGCTCGCCGGTCTTCCCGCGGCAGTGGTCGATCGGGCGCGCGCGGTGCTCGAGGCCCTGGAGCGTGGCGAGCGCGAGGGGGGGGCACGCGCGTCCGCGCTTCTCGATGACCTGCCGCTCTTCGCCCCGCGCCCCGCGCCCCCGGCCCCCCGGCCGCCCCCCGCGGCGCTCGCGCGGCTCGACGCCGTCGACCCCGACGCGATGACCCCGCGCGAGGCACTCGAGACGCTCTATGCCCTGAAGGCGCTGCGAGCGGCCGAGGGATGATCGGTCAGGGGAAATCCGCCGCCGTCGCCTCGACCTCCACCAGGAATTCCGGCCGGGTGAACCCGCTGACGATCACCAGGGTCGAGGCGGGCGGGCGGCGTGGGCGAGGCGGCCATCACCTCGTCGCGCACCCGCATGTAGGCGGCCATGTGCACCCGGTCGGTCACGTAGGCGTTCAGCCGCACGATCTGTGCGACGCCCATCCCGCCCGATCCCAGGATCGCGAGAATGTTGCGAAAGCAGAGCCGCGCCTGCGCCTCGGCCCCCGGGGGCACGGTGTCGTCCGGGCCGATCCCGAGCTGGCCCGAGGTGAGGATCAGCCGTGCCCCTGGCGGCACCTCCACCCCGTGCGCATAGCGCGCAAAGGGCGGCCGGATCGTCGGCACGTCGAGGGCGTGGATCTGGGGGGTCATGGGCGGTCTCTCCCGTGGCAGGGGCGCGCGAAAGGCTAGGCCCCCCCGCGACGGGCGGTCAAGCGACGCGCGCGACCACGTAGTCGGCAAGCTCTGCCAGAAGATCGCGCACCGCACCGCATGGCAGGCCCGACAGCGCCGCCTTCGCGTCATCCGCCACGGCGCGGGCGCGCGCGCGGGCGCGGTCCATCGCCCCGTGGCGGTCCAGAAGGGCGAGCGCATGGTCGAGATCGCCGTCGCGCAGGTCGCCCCTGGCGACCACGCGGTCCCAGAACGCCATGTCCACCGCATCGGCGGACTGCAGCGCATAGAGCAGGGGCAGCGTCACCTTGCCCTCCCGGAAATCATCGCCGGGGTTCTTGCCCATGGCCGCTTCGCGCCCGCCATAGTCCAGCACGTCGTCGGCGATCTGGAAGCTGAGGCCGAGCGCGTCGCCATAGGTGCGCAGGGCCGCGCAATCGTCCGCCGATGCCCCCGCCACGACCCCCCCCGCCTCGCAGGCCGCGGCAAAAAGCGCCGCAGTCTTGCCGCGGATCACCTGCATGTAGACGGGTTCGGTCACGGTCAGGGACCGGGCGACGGTCAGTTGCAGCACCTCGCCCTCGGCAATCGTCGCGGCGGCATCGGCGAGGATGTCGAGCACCTTGAGGCTTCCCGTCTCGACCATGAGCTGGAACGCCCGGGCAAAGAGATAGTCGCCGACGAGCACCGAGGATTTGTTGTCCCAGAGCAGGTTCGCGGTGGGACGCCCGCGCCGCTGGGTGCTTTCATCGACCACATCGTCATGGAGCAGGGTCGCGGTATGGATGAACTCCACCGTGGCCGCCAGCTTGCGATGGTTCTCGCCCGCATATCCGTAGAGCGTGGCGGCAGCGACGGTCAGGAGCGGGCGGATCCGCTTTCCCCCGGCCTCGATCAGGTGGGCGGTTACCTGGGGGATCCGCGGGGCATGCTCGCTCGTCATCCGCTCCCGGATCAGGGCATTGACCGCCGAGAGTTCGGGGGCGAGCATGGCGAGAAGCTGTTCAAGCGGATCGCGGCTCATTACGCTTTCGTCGTCAGGGGCTGGACGGGGAGAGAGTGCGGCATGGCGATGAAGGAGCTCGTCCGGACCACCGACCCCACGCTCGTCGCCCTCGTGACCGCGGTGCTGGCGAGCGAGGATATAGACTGCTTTGTCTGGGACGTCCACATGAGCATCCTGGAGGGATCCGTGGGCATTCTGCCGCGCAGGATCATGGTGACGCGCGCGGATCACTTCCGCGCCAGCGCCATCCTGCAGGATTTCGGGGTCGAGCCTGCGTGACGCTCGGCCCGCTGACCGAGGATGCCTTCCTGGGGGGACGGATCCGCCTGCGCCAGCCGCGCACGGGGTACCGGGCCGCGATGGATCCCGTGCTGCTGGCCGCAGCCGTCGCGGTCGCGCCGGGGGCACGGGTGCTCGACATCGGCTGCGGCGCGGGGGCGGCCATGCTCTGCCTTGCCGCGCGGGTCCCGGGGCTGGAGCTGCACGGGCTCGAGCTTCAGCCCGCCTATGGCGCACTGGCGCGCGCGAATGCCGCGCTGAACGGCATCGGCGCCTGTGTCCATGACGGGGACCTCGACCACCCGCCCGCCGCCCTGGGCGCCCTGCGCTTCGACGCAGTCCTGATGAACCCGCCCTACTATGCCGCATCGGATCCACCCGCCGCCGATCCGGGCCGCGCCACCGCGCTGCGCGAGGGCGAAGCGGGGGTGGAACGCTGGATCTGCGCCGCCCTGCGCTGGCTCGGTCCCAAGGGGCGCCTGACGCTGATCCACACCGCCGGACGCCTGCCCGCCATCCTGGCGGCCCTCGGCACCCGGGTGGGCGACGTCGCGGTCCTGCCGCTCTGCCCCCGGGCGGGGCGCCCGGCGCAGCGGGTGATCGTGGCCGCGCGGGCGGGCTCGCGGGCGCCGTTCCGGCTGCTCGCGCCGCTCATCCTGCACGCGGCCCCCGCGCATGCGGGCGATGGCGAGGACCTGACCGAGGCCGCCCGCGCCGTGCTCCGGGACGGGGCCGCCCTCGACCTCGGCCCCCCGCGGCATCGGGCGCCGGAGCCTGCCACGACCTGACGATGACGCGCGCGCCTGCGGGCGCGGCAGACGGCCGCGGGCCAGGCCGCAAGGGGGTGCGCGCTGCCGACCGAACACCCCCGGGAGCGGTGGCCAGCGCAGGCGGGACCCTGCCCCTGCGCCGGACCGGGCCGACATGTAGGCGCACCCGGACACGCGCCCCGGCATGGGCATGATCTGGACTGCGGTCTGAAACGGGGGCATAGGCTCGTGGCCATGGTCACATCAGACGGTCTTCAGCCCGTGGACGATGCCGCGCGCAGGCTGGCGCGCGGCCTGGTCAGGGGCGCGCGGTACGGCGCGCTCGCCGTGCTCGACCCCGCAACCGGCGGGCCGCTCGCCAGCCGGGTCGCCGTCGCCCCGGACATGGACGGGTCACCGGTGATCCTGATCAGCGCGCTCTCGGGCCATTTTGGCGCATTGCTGGCCGATCCGCGGGCGAGCCTGCTCCTCGGCGAGCCGGGTCGGGGTGACCCCCTCGCCCATCCGCGCCTCAGCCTCCAGGGCCGCGCCCTGCGGATCGAGGACCCGGGCGAGCGGGCGCGGCTGCGCAGCCGGTATCTCGGGCGCCACCCCAAGGCGCAGCTCTATGTCGATTTTGCCGATTTCGCATTCTGGCGGATCGCGCCCGACGGGGCCGCGCTGAACGGCGGGTTCGGGCGCGCCCACGCGCTGTCGCCTGCCGACATCCTGACCCCGATGCAGGGCTGCGCGGGCCTTGCGGACATGGAGGCCGAGGCGGTCGCCCACATGAATGCCGACCATGCCGACGCACTCGCGCTTTACGCCACGCGGCTTGCCGGCGCGCCCGGGGATGCCGGTCCCTGGCGGCTCGCGAGCCTCGACCCGGAGGGGATCGACCTCATGGCCGGGGATCGTCTGGCCCGGGTCTGGTTCGACCCGCCGCTCGTCGTCGCGGCCGACCTGCGCCCACGCCTCTCCGCCCTGGCGGACGCGGCGCGGGCGGCCGATCGCCCCCGGCCGTCGTGACGCAGCGCACAAATACCGCAACGGACATGCGATGCGGGGCAAGAATGCGATAGCGCGATCCCAGCAAACGCGGCAGTCTGCGACCGGTCCTATCCCGGGCCGACGATGTTATGAGGCCCGGCATGACGGTTTCGCGCGCCCTTCGCCCCGCCCGGCACGCTGTCGGGCTGGTCGGGGCAATCTATGTTGCGGTCGGGATCCTGAGCGGTCCGGGGTCCGCCCAGGACGCCGCCGCCCCGCCGCCGCCCACGGTGACCGTGTCGACCCCGCTCGCGCTCGAGATCGTGGAATGGCAGGAGTTCACGGGCCAGTTCCGCGCGGTGGACGTGGTCGAGATCCGCGCCCGGGTGGCGGGATACCTCACCATGGTCCATTTCCAGGACGGCGACGTGGTGGCCAAGGATCAGCTTCTCTACACCATCGACCGCCGCCCGTTCGAGATCGCGCTCGACATCGCGCGCGCCCAGGTGGCGCAGGCGGTGGCGGCGTTCGACCTGTCCAAGACCCAGCTTGCCCGCACCGAGAACCTGCAGCGCGAGAACGTGGCCGCACGCGCCACGCTCGACGAACGCGCAGCCCAGGCCGACCAGGCCGCGGGCGCGCTTCAGGCCGCGCAAGCCTCGCTCGCCGAGGCCGAACTGAACCTGTCGTTCACCGAAATCCGCTCGCCCATCGCCGGGCGCATCAGCGCGAACGCGGTGACCGAGGGCAACTTGGTGACCGAGGGCACCTCGCTGATGAGCAACGTGGTGTCCGAGACCCCGATCTATTTCGAGTTCGACATGAGCGAGGCCAACTACCTCGCCTATGTCCGCGCGTATCGTGACGGGCGCATGCCGTCGCGGCGTGACGACCGGGTCGAGGTGCAGGCACGGCTCTTTGACGAGGAAACCTTCGACCGCATGGGCCAGCTCTACTTCGTCGACAACCAGGTGGACCGCAGCACCGGCACGATCCGGGTGCGCGCGCGGTTCGACAATGCCGACGGCCTGCTGACCCCGGGGCAGTTCGGGATCCTGCGCATGCCCGCGTCCGAACCCTATACCGCCATCCTGATCCCCGACCAGGCGGTGGTGTCCGACCAGGCGACCAAGCTTGTGCTGACCATCGGTCCCGATGACACGGTCGTCCCCAAGATCGTGCGCCCGGGCCCGCGCGAGCTGGGCCTGCGCATCATCCGCAGCGGTCTCGACGCCAGCGACCGGATCATCATCGAGGGCATGGCGCGGGCGCGGCCGGGGGCCAAGGTGGCCCCGGTGGCCGGCGAGATCGTCGCCGGCGACGGGCGGCGCTGATCCCATGAAGTTCTCCCACATCTTCATCGACCGCCCGATCTTTGCCGCGGTCCTCTCGATCCTGATCGTGCTGATCGGGGGCGCGGCCTATTTCAACCTGCCCGTCGCCCAGTACCCCGAGATCGCCCCCCCGACGGTCGAGGTCCGCGCGACCTATCCCGGCGCCTCGGCCGAAGTGGTGGCCGCGACCGTCGCGACCCCGCTGGAGCAGGAGGTCAACGGGGTCGAGAACATGCTCTACATGACCTCGCGCTCCACCGGCGACGGGGCGATGTCGCTGCAGGTCACGTTCGAGCTCGGGACCAATCTCGACGATGCGCAGGTGCTGGTGCAGAACCGCGTCGCCATCGCCAACCCCCGCCTGCCCGAGGAGGTGCGCCGCCTCGGCGTCACGGTGCGCAAGAATTCGCCCAACCTGATGATGGTCGTGCACGTGCTGTCGCCCGACAACAGCCGCGACCAGCTTTATCTGTCGAACTACACCACGCTCCAGATCCGCGACCGGCTGTCCCGGCTCGACGGGATCGGCGATGTGCGCATCTTCGGCGCGCGCGACTATTCGATGCGGATCTGGATCGATCCCGACCGCGCGACGGCCCGCGGCCTGTCTGCCGGGGACGTGGTCGAGGCGCTGCGCGGCCAGAACGTCCAGGTCGCCTCTGGCGTCCTGAACCAGCCGCCCGTCAAGACGCCGGGCGCGTTCCAGTTGAACGTCGAGACCCAGGGTCGCCTGATCGAGCCGCGCGATTTCGAGCGGATCATCGTGAAATCCGACGGCGAGGGTCGGGTGACGCGGCTGGAGGACGTGGCACGGGTCGAGCTCGGTGCCCAGGACTACGGCCTGTCGAGCTATCTGAACGAGAACGATGCGGTCGCCATCGCGATCTTCCAGCAGCCGGGGTCCAACGCGCTCAACACCGCCGCGGGCGTGATCGACCTGATGGAGCAGCTTTCGCTCGAATTTCCCGCGGGGATCGAACACCGGATCGTCTACAACCCCACCGAGTTCATCGCCCAGTCGGTCAATGCGGTGATCACCACCATCGAGGAGGCGGTGCTGCTCGTCATCCTCGTCGTGATCCTGTTCCTTCAGAGCTGGCGCGCGGCGGTGATCCCGATCCTGGCCATTCCGATCTCGCTGATCGGGACCTTCGCCGTGCTGGCGGCACTCGGCTTCTCGCTCAACACCCTGTCGCTCTTCGGGCTCGTGCTCGCCATCGGGATTGTGGTGGACGATGCGATCGTGGTGGTCGAGAACGTGGAGCGCCACCTGGCCGAGGGGATGGCGCCGCGTGATGCCACGCGCCTGGCCATGGACGAGGTGGGCGGCGCGCTGATCGCCATCGCGCTGGTGCTCGCGGCCGTGTTCATACCGGCGGCGTTCGTCACGGGGATCCAGGGCCAGTTCTTCCGGCAATTCGCGATCACCATCGCGACCGCCACCGTCATCTCGGCCTTCGTGTCCCTGACGCTCAGCCCCGCGATGTGCGCGCTGCTGCTCCGGCCCCATAGCCACGAGCCGCCCCGGGGCATCGTCGCGGTCCTGGGCTGGCCGCTGCGCATGTTCTTCAAGGGGTTCAACCGCGCCTTCGACGCCATGTCGCGCGGATATGGCGGGCTGACCCGGCGGCTGATCCGGCTCGGCGTGGTCGTGCTGCTGGTCTATGGCGGGCTGATCTACCTGACCTATCACCAGTTCGCCGTCGCCCCCACCGGGTTCATCCCGGCCCAGGACCAGGGCTACATGATCACGGTCGTGCAGCTTCCCCCCGGCTCGTCGCTCAGCCGGACCGAGGAGGTGGTCAAGGACGTGACCGCCAAGCTGCGCAGCATCCCGGGCGTGACGGGGACCGTCGCCTTCGCCGGGCTCGACGGGGCGAGCTTCACCCAGGCCTCGAACGCCGCCGCGATCTTCTCGACCTTTGCCCCGTTCGACGAGCGGACCGAGCAGGGGATCACCGGCAACGGGATCATCGGGCAGAGCTACGGCGTGCTGGGCGGCGTGCAGGGGGCGTTCATCTTCTCGCTGGCACCCCCGCCCGTGCAGGGCATCGGGAACACCGGCGGGTTCAAGCTGATGGTCGAGGATCGCCGCGCCCGCGGGCTGCCCGCGCTCGAGGAGGCGGTGGGCATCCTCGCCGGCGCCGCGAACCAGGACGGCAGCTTCCAGCAGGTGTTCAGCTTCTTCAACACCCGCACGCCAAAGGTGTTCGCCGACATCGACACCGTGCGCGCCGAGATACTCGGCGTCCCGCGCGAGAACGTGAACCAGGCGCTGGAGGTTTATCTGGGTTCATCCTACGTGAACGACTTCAACTTTCTCGGCCGCACCTTCCGCGTGACGGCCCAGGCCGAGGCCGAATACCGGCAGGACATCGAGGAGATCGGGCGGTTTCGCGTGAAGAACCGCGATGGCGGGCTCGTACCCCTCAGCGCCGTCGCGTCGTTTTCCGACCGCACGGGGGCCTATCTGGTGGAACGCTACAATCTCTACCCCGCTGCGGGGCTGCAGGGGTCGATCGCGCCCGGGATCTCGACCGGCCAGGGGTTGGAGCGGCTCGAGACGCTGGCCGCGCAGGTTCTGCCCGACGGCTTCGCCGTGGAATGGACAGAGCTCTCGCTCCAGCAGAAGCTCGCGGGGGATACCGGGCTTCTGGTCTTCGGCGCGTCGGTCGTGTTCGTGTTCCTCCTGCTCGCCGCGCTCTACGAGAGTTGGTCCATGCCGTTCGCGGTCATCCTGATCGTGCCGATGTGCCTGCTGGCCGCGGTCACCGGCCTGCTGATCGAGGCGCTGCCCATCGACATCCTCGCCCAGACCGGGCTGATCGTGCTGGTGGGGCTGGCGGCGAAGAACGCGATCCTGATCGTGGAGTTCGCCCGCCAGTCCGAGGAAGAGGGCAAGACCCCGGCCGAGGCCGCGCGGCTTGCGGCCGAGGTGCGCCTGCGCCCCATCCTGATGACCTCGCTTGCGTTCATCCTGGGCGTCGTGCCGCTGGTGATCGCAACCGGCCCGGGGGCCGAAATGCGTCAATCCCTCGGCGTCACGGTGTTTTCGGGGATGCTGGGGGTGACGTTCTTCGGTCTCATCTTTACCCCGGTGTTCTACGCCGTGATCCGGCGGCTGGGGGGCGGGCGGCGCACGGCGGCCCCGGCGGCAGCCTGAGGCAGGGGCGCGCGCCCCTGCGATCCTTTGGGGCAGGGTGCGCGGTGTCTGCCGCGGGGTTGGGCAAATGGGGATCGCTGCCTAAAAATCCCCCGAAAACACCTTGTCCCGCCCCGGCGCGCGCCTAGGGTTGGACGTGAGAATCAACAAGGGGGTGCGGACATGCGGTCCACGGTAGTTTGCGGCGCGGCGCTGATGGCGCTGGCCGCTGCGGGGGCTCAGGCCCAGACGGCGTTTTCCTATGGCACGAACTGGCTGCCGCAGGCCGAACATGGCGGCTTCTACCAGTCGGTCGCGGACGGCACCTACGCGGCCTGCGGGCTGGACGTCACCATTGTCCCCGGCGGTCCCCAGGTGAACGGGCGGGCGCTGCTGCTGGCCGGAAAGATCGACGCCTACATGGGCGGCAATATGCTCCAGCCATTCAACGCGCTGAACGAGAACATCCCCATCGTGGTCATCGCCGCGTCGTTCCAGAAGGAACCGCAGGTGCTGATGACCCATCCCGGCAAGGTCAAGGACTTCGCCGAAATCGCGACGACGGGCATGAAGGTGCTCGTGTCCGACGAATCCCTGGTGAGCTGGTACAAGCTCCTGGAGATCCAGTACGGCTTCAAGGCGGAAAACCGCGAGCCCTACACCTTCAACTCCGCCCCCTTCATCGCCGATCCCGACACGGCCCAGCAGGGTTACGTGACCTCCGAACCCTTCGCGATCCAGAACGAGGCGGGCTGGACCCCGGACAACTGGCTGCTGGCCGATTACGGCTTTGGCACCTATTCGACCACGATAGAGGTCACGCGCGACACGCTGGAGACCAAGAAGGACGCGCTGAAGTGCTTCGTGGATGGCACGGCGCTCGGCTGGGTCAATTACCTCTACGGCGACAACGCCGCCGCCAACGCGTTGATCAAGGCCGACAACCCGGACATGAGCGATGCCCAGATCGCCTATTCGATCGAGGCGATGAAGCAATACGGCATCGTGGATTCCGGCGAGGCGGCAACGATGGGCGTCGGCGCGATGACCGACGAGAAGAACCAGAAGTTCTATGCCGACATGGTGGCCGCGGGGGTCCTGCCCGCGGGGCTCGACATCTCGAAATCCTACACGCTCGAATTCGTCAACCAGGGCGTGGGCGTCGAGCGGCGAAAGGAACTGACCGGCAAATGAATGCCATGGCCCCGGCGGTGACGCGGCCGACCCTGCTCACGATGCAAAATGTGGGCAAGGTGTTCGGGGGCAACGTCACCGCCCTGCGCGGCATGCAGCTTGAGGTGCGCCAGGGCGACTTCATTTCGCTCCTCGGGCCGTCAGGCTGCGGCAAGTCGACGGCCCTGCGGCTGATCGCGGGGCTGAGCCTGCCCACCACCGGCGCGATCCGGTGGGAGGGGCCGCGCGATGCAGGCACGCTCGGCGTCGTGTTCCAGGAGCCGACCTTGATGCCCTGGGCAAGCGTGGCCGACAATGTCTGGCTGCCCCTGCGCCTGAAGGGGATAAGCCGCAACGACGCGCGCACCGACATTGCCGAGGCACTGCGGCTCGTGGGGCTCGAGAACTTCCACGACGCCTATCCGCGCGCGCTGTCGGGGGGCATGAAGATGCGCGTGTCGATCGCGCGCGCCATGGTCACCCGCCCGCGGCTGATCCTGATGGACGAACCCTTCGCGGCGCTCGACGAGATTACGCGGTTCAAGCTCAACAACGACCTGCTGGCGATGCGGGCCAAACTTGGCTGCACCGTCATCTTCGTCACCCATTCGGTGTTCGAAAGCGTGTTCCTGTCCGACCGGATCGTCATCATGGCCGCGCGGCCCGGACGGGTGATCCGCGAGCTTGCGGTCGATGCCCCCTATCCGCGCGACGAGGCGTTCCGCACGTCCGAGGGCTATGTCGCCCATTGCCGGGCGGCGTCGGGCGCGCTGCACGCGGCGATGGAGGCGGCATGACGATCGCCGAGACGGCGCCGCTGGTCGATGCCGAGGAGCGCGCCCGGGTCCGCGCCGCCACCTTCGAGCGATGGGGCCGCTGGGTCCTGCCCGTCGGGGTGATCGTGCTGACGCTGGTCGTCTGGGACCGGATCGTCGTCTGGAACGCGATCCCCCATTACATCCTGCCCGGCCCCGGACTGGTGGCCGAGACGTTGGTCAAGGACTGGGGCACGCTGTCGGGGTCGCTGCTCGTCACGCTCCAGATCACACTGCTGGCGCTGCTGCTGGCTGTGGTCGGCGGCGTTGGGCTTGCCGTGCTCTTCACCCAGAGCCGGTTCGTCGAGATGGCGCTCTTCCCCTATGCCGTCATCCTGCAGGTGACGCCGATCATTGCGATCTCGCCGCTGATCTTCATCTATGTGGAAAGCAAGACCGCGGGGCTTCTGCTCTGCGCGTTCATCGTGGCGTTCTTTCCCGTGTTGTCGAACACCACGCTGGGGCTCAATTCCGCCGACCACAACCTCCGGGACCTATACCGGATCTACGGCGCGACCCGCTGGCAGAGGCTGCGCTATCTCCAGCTTCCCTCCGCCCTGCCCTATTTCCTCGGCGGGCTCAGGATCGCGGGCGGGCTCAGCCTGATCGGGGCGGTGGTGGCGGAGTTCGCGGCAGGCACCGGGGGGATCGGCTCCGGCCTCGCCTTCCGCATCCTCGAGGCGGGCTATCGGCTGCAGATCCCGCGCATGTTCGCAGCGGTGCTGCTGATCGCGCTGACCGGGGTGGTCATCTTCATGGCGCTGAGCCTGCTCAGCCATCTTCTGTTGCGCAAGTGGCACGAGAGCGCGCTGAAGCGGGAGGTGTGATGGATTTCCGCACCCTGCCCGATGCCGCCCGGCTGCGGCTGACGAACCTGCGCGTGCCGGGCTGCCTGACCGGGGCGGGGGGGGACCTCGTGCCGCTGTCGCTGACATTGTCCGGCGGGCGGATCGTTGAGGGGCCGGGGGATGTGGAGGTGGACATGGGCGGGGCGATCGTGTTCCCCGGCTTTGTCGACATGCACACCCATCTCGACAAGGGCCATATCTGGCCGCGTTCGCCCAACCCCGACGGCACCTTCATGGGCGCGCTCACCACCGTCGGCGAGGATCGCGAAGCACGTTGGAGTGCGGAGGACGTGCGGCGGCGCATGGACTTTGCCCTGCGCTGCGCCCATGCCCACGGGACGCGGGCGATCCGCACCCATCTCGACGCCGAGGCCCCTCAGGCCGCCATCAGCTTCCCGGTGTTCTGGGATCTGCGCGCCGAATGGGCGGGGCGGATCGAGTTGCAGGCGGTGTGCCTCGTGCCCGTCCACCGGATCAGCGCAGACAGCGATTTCGGACAGATCGCCGACATAGTGGTGACAGCGGGTGGGGTGCTGGGGGCGGTGACCCATCCGGTGTGGAAACTTGATGACCGGCTCGACTACTTCTTCCGCATGGCCGCAGCCCGCGGGCTGGCGGCCGATTTCCACGTGGACGAAACGCTCGACCCCGCATCGGCGACGCTGCGCGCCATTGCGCGGGCCGTGAAGCGCAACCG
>JANNOT010000006.1:0-6673 GCA_031399375.1 Paraoceanicella sp. | reverse complement strand
CGCAGGTGCACCGCGACCATCCGGTCCCAGTCCGCGACACTAAGGTCCACGAGCCGCGCCTGCTGCACGATCCCGGCATTGTTCACCACGATGGTCGCGGGACCGAAGGCGCCCTCGCAGGCCGCGAAGGCCGCGTCCATGTCGGCCTCGACCGACACATCCCCCGCGGCAACGATCGCCTGGCCCCCCGCGGCCCCGATCTCGGCCGCCGTGATCCCCGCCCGGGCCGCGTCAAGGTCCTGGACCAGCACCGACGCCCCCTCGGCCGCCAGCCGCAGCGCCACGGCCCGGCCGATCCCCGCCCCCGCCCCGGTCACCAGCGCCCTCTGCCCCGCCAGCCTCATGCCTCCTCCTCCTGGATGCCGCGGGCGACCCGCGCCCGGCGCACCGACATGGTCAGGAGCAGGCCATAGACCGTCAGCAGCGCGAAGCTGAACAGCGTGGTCAGCACGCCGAAGGCAAAGAGGTTCGGGTGGATCTCGACCGCGAAGGTCCCGTAGATCGCGATCGGCATCGTCGCCTGCGACCCGCCGGTGAAGAGCGTGCGGGGAAATTCGTCATAGCTGAGCGTGAACGCGAACAGCATCGCCGACAGCACCCCCGGAAATATGATCGGAAACGTCACTTTGCGAAACGTCCGCGCGGGCGGCACGCCGAGCGCCCAGGCCGCCTCCTCGATGGACCGGTCGAAGCGGTTGAAGATCGCGAGCATCACCAGGAACGCGAAGGGATAAGTATAGACCACGTGCAGCACGAAAGCCGTGCCCCACCAGGTCCGCGCCACCCCGATCTGGTCGGCGACCAGCGCCATCCCGAGCCCGAGCAGCACGCCCGGCACCATCATGCCCAGCACGACCAGGTAGAAGACCGCCCCCGAATAGCGGAACCGCGCCCGGAACGCCTGCGCCGTCATGGTGCCGAGCACGGTCGAAACGACCATGGTCGCAAAGGCGAGGGTGAGCGAGCGGGTCAGCGCCTCGCCGATCGGCAGGGGGGCGACACGCGATGGCGGGGCGAAGCCGAGGACATGGCCGTACCAGTAGGTGGACCATTCCTTGATCGGGAACTGCGGCCCCCCCTCGGGCCCCGACTGAAACGACAGGATCGCCATGACGACAAACGGCGCATAAAGGAACACGACGAAAAGCGCCGTGTAGACCGACAGGACGCCGGAAAGCGCGCGCAGATGGTGCATCAGAGCTCTCGCCGCAGGTTGACGACGCGCAGCAGCCCCGCAATCACCGCCGCCATGACCACGGTCAGGACCACGCCCACCACGGCGGCGAACGCCCATTTCAGCGAGCCGACCTGCGTCACGATGATATTGCCGAGCAGGTTCACCTTGCGCCCCGACAGGGCCGAGGCGGTGGCGAATTCCCCCAGCACCATGACCGAGACGAAGATCGCCCCCACCACCACGCCGGGCAGGCTGAGCGGAAAGAGCACCCGGCGGAAGATGGTCCAGGCCGACGCGCCCAGGTCCCGCGACGCCTCGATCAGGCTCGGCTCGATCCGTGCCACCATGAAAGCCACCGGGCCCACCATGAACACGACATAGATCTGTACCATGCCGATCACGACCGACAGCTCGGTAAAGAGCAGCTCCTCGATCGGCTCCGCGATGATCCCGAATTGCAGGAGCACGAGGTTGATCGCGCCCTCCACCCCCAGCATCGGGCGCCAGGCAAGCACGCGGATCAGGAACGAGGTCCAGAACGGGATCACGCAGGTGACCAGCAGCACGGTCTGCAAGGTCTTAGAGCGCATGAACTGCCCGATATAGATCGCGACCGGATAGCCGATGAGAAACGTCAGCACGAGGATCGTCAGCCAGATCCGCAGCGTGCGCACCAGCGCGTCGAGATAGGTCTGCGAGCTGAAGAAGGTGACCCAGGATTTCGTCGTGAGCTCGGACGAGATCGTGAAGGTCGTCTGGGTCCAGAAGCTGACATAGACCATCATCGCCAGCGGAAGGACGAGGAAGAGAACCATCCAGAGGATGCCGGGCGCCAGTAGCAGCGCGGTCGCATGACGGCGCCAGAAGCTCTCGCCCATGGCACCCGACGCCCGCGCCACCTCGCCCTCCCCCGCGCCGACCGTCATGCCGCGCGTCCCATCGGCGCGATGCACCGGCCGTCGGGGCCAAAGAGCAGCGTGTCCTCCAGCGCCCAGGTCAGCCGGTAGGGCGCACCCGCCACGTAGGGCGCGGCCTCGGCCAGCCGCAGGCGACGCTCCACCTCGACCAGCGGACCACCCGCGCGGCGGAAGAAATGGACGACCCGCGGGCCAAGGAACTCGGTGGCCACAAAGCGCGCCGTCAGCCCGGCCCGGCCGGGCTGCACGGGCGCGTCGGCGGCCTCGACCGTCACGGCGTCGTAGCGGACGGCGCAGAAGGATGGCACGCCGTCCGAAGGCGGCAGGGCCAGCCGCTCGGCCCCCGCGCGCAGGGCACCGTCCTCGCCGGTGCCCTCAAAGAGGTTGTAGGCGTTGAGGTAGCGCGCCACCGACGCCGTCGCGGGGGCGCGGAACACCTCCGCGGGCTGGGCGACCTGGAGCAGCCTTCCGCCGTCCATCACCGCCATCCGGTCGCCCATGGCGAGCGCTTCGGTCTCGTTGCCCGTCACGTGGATGAACGTGACGCCGAGCGCCTCGCGGATCCGCCGCAGTTCCACCGTCATGCGCTCGCGCAGGTTGGCATCGAGCGCGCCGAGCGGCTCGTCGAGCAGGCAGAACCGCGGTTCGGTCACCAGCGTGCGGGCGAGCGACACCCGCTGCTTCTGCCCGCCCGAGATCGCGCCCACCGCCCGGTCACCGAGCCCCGCGAGGCCCACGAGGTCGAGCACCGCGCCGACCTTGCGCCGCAGAATGTCCGGGTCGGTCACCGGATCGATCGCCCGGTGCCGCAGCCCGAAGGCGACGTTGTCATGGACGTCCAGGTGCGGAAAGAGCGCATAGTTCTGCTGGACAAAGCCGAGGCGCCGCAGGTGGGTCGGCCGCCGGGCAATGTCCGCGCCCTCGACCAGGATCGACCCCGCATCGGGCCGCTCCAGCCCAGCGATCAGCCGCAGCAGGGTAGATTTTCCGCAGCCGGACGGCCCGAGCAGGGTGAGGTATTCGTCGTCGCGGATCTCGAGCGATACCCCGTCGACCGCAGGCGCGCCGCCATAGGCTTTCGACAGGCGGATCAGCTGCATCATCCGTGGCCCAGGCCCCCGCCCCGTCGCTGTTAACGTTCTGTCAACATGCGGCTCATGTGTGCACGAGTCAATTCTGCGCGACAGAAAATGTCGTCCAGGGCGCCAGATGGTTGCATTACGTGCAAAGCTGGTCGATGCTGCCTAAGCGCTGAACGTTTCCGGTGCACAAAAAGCGTTTTCTCCGAGGGGACCTGCCGGTCCGATGGCCTATCCCGACACGGCCCAGGCCGAACGCCCCACCCCGCTCTATGCCCAGATCGCGGCGCGCATCGCCGATGCCATCACGGCGGCACGGCTGCCCGCCGGGGCGGTCGTGACCGAGGAGCCGGTGGCCCGCGCGTTCGGCACCAGCCGCACCCCGGTCCGGGCGGCGCTGTCCGAGCTGGCCGCGCAGGGCCTTTTGGTGCGCTTCGACGGGCGGGGTTTTCTGGTGGCGGGCGGGGCGGGGCCCCTGCGCCTGCGCCTGACCCCGCAGATCCTCGGGCTCTCGCGCCCCGGCGCGCCCGACCTGCCCCCGGTCGCCGCCGCGCGCATCGCGCAGGAGTTCGAGCGCGCGCTCGGCGACGCGCTGCCCTTCGGATCCTGGTGGATCAACGAACAGGCGGCGGCAGACTGGTTCGATGTCAGCCGGACCGTCGTGCGCGAACTGCTCTCGCGCTTCCAGGACCGCGGGATCATCCGAAAGGACGCCCGGTCGCGCTGGCTGGTCGGGCCGCTGACCGCACGCGACATCGCGCAGTATTTCGCGATCCGCGGGCGGCTCGAACCGCTGGGGCTGGTGGAAAGCGCACCGCGCCTGCCCGCGCGCGAGGTCGAGGCGATCCGCGACCGGCTGGACGCGCTGACCGCGCGCTGCGACACGCTTTCGCCCGACGAGATCGACCTGGTCGAGGCGGACCTGCACGAGGGCCTGCTGTCCCGCGCGGGCAACCCCCATCTTGCGCGCATGCTGCGCCAGTGCCAGCCGCCGCGCGTGGTGAACCGGGTCTTCGTGTCGCTGGTCGGGGCGTCGGGGTTCGCGCCCGCGCTGCGCGAACATGCCATGGTGCTCGACTTCGTCGTCCGGGGCGCCTTCGACACGGCCGCGCGCGCGCTGGAGGAGCATCTGCGCCTGTCCGCCGCCCGCACCCGGCGCAGGCTGGTCGCCGTCTCGGTCTTTCCCGAACCCGAGCTTCCGCGCTACCTCGTGCGCGTCAATCCGTAACTGGCCCGGGCTCGCGCGGGCTTCCCCGGCGGGGTTTGCCCGGCGGGGCCAGGGGTGGCAGGACGGGTTATCCCGCCATCGCGCCGTCCCACCGCCGGACCAGGTAATTGTGCTCGTCCATCACCGTGTTCCAGACCGCCACCCGGCCCATGCGCTCGGCATAGCAGCCGCCCTCGCGCCGCTCGCCCGCGCGGTACACCTCGCGCCCGAACGCGTCGTGGATCGGCGCCTCGGCCATTGCGCCGTCGTACCAGAATGCCCATTCGGCGGGGGTCAGATGGGCGCGCACGGCGCCCTGGGTCGCCATATAGGCCCCGTTGCGCGCCACGATCGCCCCCGCCGGCCCCTCGAGCCACCAGTTGAGATACGCATAGGCCGCGTCGCGCACGCGGCCATGCAGATGGGCGGCGAGGCCGACCCCGCCGAACCAGCCGCGGTACCCCTCGTCGGGCACCGGCACGCGCACCGCCACCCCGGCCGCGCGCAGCCGCGTGACGCCCGACCACCAGAGCGAGCCGATCACCGGCGGCCCCGCGCTCATCGCCGCGACCCCTTCGGCCTCGTCGGTCCAGAACGCCCGGAAATGTCCGGCGCGGCGCAGCCGCCCGAGCGTGGCGACCAGCGCGTCGATCTGCCCGAGCGCGAGGTTGCCCGGATCGGCATCCTGAAGCTCGCCCCGGGCGCGCAGCGCAAGCAGGAGGTCGACGCAGCCGATCGCGGCATCGGTCTGGAGCACGACCCGTCCGGACCAGGCGGGGTCGATGAGCGCACCCCAGCTCGTGACCGACGCATCGCCGCCCACGACCGCGAACCCGTCGGCGTTGTGCACCGTGGGGGCGAGGCTGATCCGCTCGGTCGGCGCGGCGCCGAGGGTCCCGTCCAACTGCACGTAGAGCCGCGCGCTGGGGTCGCCCCCCGGCGCGCGCGGGCGGTCGGGGGCGAGCCGTCCGGTCTTGGGCAGCGCGTGCACCGCGTCCCAGGCCCGGACACGGGCAAGCTCGATCGGCTGGATCGAGCCCGTGGGCCAGACGAGATCGAGGTCGTGGAACCACTGGTCGAAGATGTCGAAGCTGCGCGGTGCGAGCGCCGCGCGCCGGTGCGCCTCGGTCCCGTCCAGCGTGATGAAGTCGAGCGTGATGCCCAGATCGCCCTCGGCCGCGGCGCGGATCGGCTCGAGCAGGGTGACCGCCGTGCCGAGCACCCGCAGGGTCGGGCGCCCGGGCAGGATCGCCGGGGCGCCCGGCCCGTTCATGCCAGGGCGGCGCGCAGGGCCTGGAGCCGCCCCGCCTCCTCGGCCCGGGCGGCGAGCGCCGCCGCCATGTCCACGGCCGCGAAGCGCACGGCGGCATGGGGCTGGAGCTGGCCGATCAGGTCCATGTCGGCCGCGATCACCGTGCCGATCATGAAGTACCCGCCCCCCGACACCGCGTCGCGGTGGAGCACGATCGGTTCGGTCCCGCCCGGAACCTGGATCGAGCCGTAGGGATAGCACGCATCGGTAATGTTGGACGGGTCCGAGCCCGCGCCGAACGGGGGCACACGCTCCACGAACTCCAGCGGACGACCGCCGCGGAAGCGGTAGCCCATCCGGTCGGCCTCGGGCGCCACCTTCCAGCCATCGGCGAAGAACCCCGCCTGCGCGCCCTCGGTGATCCGGTGCCAGTAGAGGCCGGGCAGCACGCGCAGCGCGACCTCTGCCCCCGGAACCCGGCGCAGGGCCTCGGGCACGACCCGCGCCGCCCGGGGGCCAGGCGCAGGCCCCAGCGGCAGGATGTCGCCCGCCGCCACCGCCCGCCCCTCGACCCCCCCGAGCCGCCCGATGGCGTAGGTGGAGCGCGACCCGAGGGCTGGCGGCGTGTCGATTCCGCCCGAGATGGCAAGATAGGCCCGCGCCCCGCCCCGCAGCGTGCCGAAACCGATCCTCTGGCCCGCCCGCACGGGGATCGACGTCCAGCCCGGATGCTCTACGCCATCGATCCTGAGCGGCAGCGCCGCACCGGTCACGGCCACGACCGCGTCGCGGTGCAGCACCGCCTCGGGCCCGAGGAAGGTGATCTCCAGCGCCGCCGCCCCCTCGTCGTTGCCGACCAGCAGGTTGCCGGCGCGCAGCGCATGGCGGTCCATTGCACCGCCCATCGGAATGCCGAGGTGGAAATAGCCGGGGCGCCCCAGATCCTGGACCGTGGTCGAAAGGCCGGGCGACACGATCTCAAGCGCCATGGAGCGCCTCCATCAGCCTTGCATTGCTCGCATCCGCATCGGCATTGAACGC
>JANNOT010000512.1:0-6460 GCA_031399375.1 Paraoceanicella sp. | reverse complement strand
GTCAGACCTGCCGGGCGGTATGTCGCCCCCGTTCGCCGGGCCGCCGGACGCCCGTGGCAGCGATCTGATGGTCGCTCTGTCACAGGTTACCGAGGACGGCGCATCCTGGCTTCAGCACGCGCGCGCGGCCACGGAGGAACTCGGCTGGACAGGCGTGCTGCTCTGGCGAGGATCGACGCACCTGGTCCACGGGTCGGTGCCCCCGATCGACGATATCGTGGAATTTCTGACGGACGATGGCAGCGAACCGATTGCGGTCGTCCTGCCCGGCCCACAGGGTTCGGTGACGGCGTTTCTCGTGCCGCTCGGTGACGGGTCGTGGTTGATCGGGTGTCGGCCGCCCCTGTCGGACGGGATCGATCCGATGGTCGAGGCGTTCCGGGTTCAGGCCATGGTGACCCGTGCCGCCCTGACCCGGGTTCAGTCGCGGATCGTCGTTGCGGAGCGTGAACGCGACCGACAGCGTGTGCTGGCGTCCGAGCTCGACCATCGCCTGCGCAACCTGCTGGGTCTTGTCCGTGCGCTGGTGCGCGGCGGGGCGGTTGCGGGCGATCTGGACGCGCGTATCGAGGCGATCGGCCGGGCACAGGACGCGTTGCGCGGCGAATCCGCTCGCGATCTGCGCATGCTCGTCAGCGACGAAATTTCCCCCTATGTCCGGCCGGAGGGTCCGGCCGCGACGTTCGACGGACCGACCCTCGCCCTCTCTCCCGACGCGACCGCGGCTGTGGCGCTCGTGGTTCACGAACTTGCGACCAATGCCGTGAAATACGGCGCCCTGTCGCGCCCCGAGGGGTCGGTCAGCGTTGCCTGGCATGTCGCACCCGATGGCGGCCTTGCCATCGCGTGGCGCGAGCGGGGCGGCCCGCAGGTCGAGGCCCCGGCGCATCGCGGGTTCGGATCGGGCCTGATTGAGGAGGCGTTGCGCGTCGACGTGGGTGGTGCCGCGCGGGTAACCTATGCCGCAGAGGGGGTTGAAGCGGCGCTGAGCGTCCCCAAGCGGCATCTGCGCGCGCCGCTCACCACAGAGATCCCGCCGCCGGTCCTGCCCGAGGCATTCCGGGTGCTGGTGGTGGAGGATAACGCCCTTCTCGCGCTCGATCTCGACGAGACGTTGCGCGATCTGGGCGCGAGCCATGTGGCGCTTGCGGGATCGGTGGCCGAGGCGATGGTCGTGCTCGACGAGGCAGCGGTGGATGTGGTGTTCCTCGATATCGACCTCGGAGGCGAAACCTCGGCGTCGGTCGCGGCACGTCTGCGTGCAGCGGGCACGCCCTTCGCCTATCTGACGGGACACGGCCCGGGGGACGGACGGTTTCTCGACGGCGCGCCAATCCTGCGCAAGCCGTTCGGACGGACGGCGCTGGAGCGCATCCTGGCCGAGACGCTGATCCCCTAACGTTCTGCGTCTGGGGCCGTGGGCCTCAGACGCGCGCGGTGCTGCGGAAGAACAGCGCCTGGCTGATGGCCGCCTCGACCGTTTCGGTGCGGAACGGCTTGGCGATCAGGAAGGTGGGCTCGGGGCGGGATCCGGTCAGCAGGCGCTCGGGGAACGCGGTGATGAAGATCACCGGGACCGAGAATGCGGCAAGGATTTCCGTCACGGCATCGATCCCGGACGAGCCGTCCGCGAGTTGGATATCGGCGAGCACGAGATCGGGGCGGTCGGCCAGGGCCGACGCCACGGCGGTGTCCCTCGTGTCGGCGATGTCGGTCACGCTGTGGCCGAGATCGCGCACGATCGCCTCCAGATCCATCGCAATCACCGGCTCGTCCTCGATCACAAGCACGCGCGCGCGGGTCTGGCTGGCGAGAGCGGCACGGGCGTCGGCCACGAGCGCGTCCACCTCTGCCTCCGGCGCCTCGAGGATCATCGCGGCCTCGGCGCTCGTGAACCCTTCGACGGCGGTCAGGAGTAGCGCCTGGCGCGATCGCGGGGTCAGCTCGGCCAGCCGGGCCTGGACAACCTCGTCGCGGGCATCGGCGGGCATCGCATCCGCTCCCTCCACTTGGGCGGATGCCCACAGGCGCTGGAACGCGAGGTAGAGCCCGACCCGTGCATGCCCGGTTTCGGGGAACGCGGACTGGTCGACAACCAGCGCCTCGAGCAACGCGACCACATAGGCATCGCCGCTGGTCTGCGTCCCGGTCAGCGCGCGGGCATAGCGCCGCAGCAACGGCAGATGGGGCGCGATGATGTGGGAAAGCGACGGGCGGGAAGGCGGATCGATCGTCGCTACGTCGGGCATGGTCACCACAATCCTTTGTGCACTTTGTTATGTCGGTCTCGGAACCAACGCCGATCTCGCGCGTTGGTTCCGCGACAAGGTAAATTTCGCGTAGGACCGCGCAACCGTGGACACGAACATCATGGCCCCCAGCGATCGCCCGCCCCTGACCCAGGCACGCCCCAAACAGGAGCGCGATCTGATCGCAGAGAACCTGCGCACGCTCTTTGACGAGACGGCACGCGAAGCGCTGCCGGACAGGTTCAAGGATCTGCTCCGCCGTATGGCCGAGGAGGAACGCAAGTGACCACCGTTTCAGCCGACGCGCCATTCCACGTGCAGCTCGAGGCGATGGCGCCGACCCTGCGCGCGCTCGCGCGGTCGCTGACCCGGAATGCGGCCCATGCCGACGACCTGACCCAGGACACCCTGATGAAGGCCTGGGCGAACCGCGACCGCTATACCCAGGGCACGAACCTGCGCGCCTGGCTCTTTACCATCATGCGCAACGCATTCTATTCGGACATGCGCAAGAAATCGCGCGAGGTCGAGGATGCCGATGGCGCGATGAGCGCGCGTCTGGCATCCCGCCCCACCCAGGACCACGTGATGGCGATGCGTGATTTCGAAAGCGCGCTGGCCACCATCGCGCCCGACCAGCGCGAGGCGCTGATCCTCGTCGGGGCCGCGGGACTGTCCTATGAGGAAGCGGCCGAGATCTGCGGCTGCGCGGTCGGCACGGTCAAGAGCCGGGTGAACCGGGCGCGCGTACGGCTTGCGGAGATACTCAAGGTCTCCGACGGCGCCGACATGACGTCGGACGGGCTCATGGACGCCGCGATGGGCGCCGTCTCGACCTCCGCCAGCTGACCCGCCCCGGGGGTCGATCGCCGTGCCATCGCCCGAGGCGGCCGTAAGCAGCGCCACACCTGCCGACCACCGGCCCTCGTTGCGCCGCCAGCTCGCGATCCTGCTCGCGATCGCCGTGGCCCCGGCGGGCATTCTCGCGGTGTTCCAGAGCGTGGGAACCTATCGCGACGCCCTCGCGTCGAGCGAGAGCGCCTACATGAACGACATGATCCTGAGTTCGCAGCGCGAACGCGACAGCTTCGCCGGCCTGCGCCACGCGCTCGGTGCGCTGCGTGCGTCGCCCGCCGTGGGGACGTTCGATCAGCCCGACTGCGACGCGACGCTGCGCAACTGGGTCGATGCGACCCCTGCCTACGCGCTTGCGGTCGTGGTGGACGAATTCGGGATGACCCGTTGCGCCTCCACCCCCGACGCTCTCGGAATCGACTATTCCGACAGCGCCGACTGGAAGGAATTCATGGCCCGCCCGCGCTTCGACATCGAGGCGGTGGCCCGCGGCCGCGTCACCGGCGAGCGGGTGATCGTTGCCTTCAC
The DNA here is from genome assembly GCA_031399375.1 of Paraoceanicella sp. Lineage (GTDB taxonomy): Bacteria > Pseudomonadota > Alphaproteobacteria > Rhodobacterales > Rhodobacteraceae > Paroceanicella. The sequence goes on along the minus strand of JANNOT010000512.1, from coordinate 2,828 downwards.
CCCGCTGTGGCGCGGGGCCGAGCTGGCGGGAAACATCTCCGTCTCGATCCGCACGGCGTTTCTCGAGGAGATGCTGTCCGAGCGCGTGGCGCGGGGCGAAGCGGGCCGCCTTGCGATCGTCGACGAGACCGGCGCGACCATCCTGCGCGGCGGGGCCGAGGCGGCGTCCGAGCCGGGGCTCGACTGGCTGCCGCAACCGGCCGAGCTCGTCCCCAACCTGGCGGGCACGCCGCGGATCTTTCGCGATGGGCGCGGTGACGTCCTCGCAGTCGCCCCATTGATCGACGGGCGGGTCTGGATCATCGCAGGCGCCTCTGCGCAGGAGGTTTATGCCGGGCTGCTGACGCGCGCCGCGGGCCAGATCGCGGCGCCCGTAGCCATGTGGATCCTTGCGGTCGGGGTCGCGTATGTGGCGCTCGACCGGCTCGTGCTGCGCCACCTCACCTATCTCGCGCGGCTGACCCGCGCCTATGGCCGGGGCAAGCTGTCGCTGCGCCCGCGCGCGGCGCCCGGTGCCCCGCGCGAGATCGCGATCCTCGGCGAGGATCTTGCCGACATGGCGCGGCGGCTGGAAAGCCGCGAGGCGGCGCTGCGCGAGGCGGCAGAGACCAAGCGCGCCCTGCTGCTGGAGGTCTATCACCGGGTCAAGAACAACCTCCAGATGATGGTCAGCCTGATGCGCCTGCAGGCCCGCCGCGCGACCGACGAGGTCGAGCGGGCGACCGTCGAGCGGATCCAGTCACGGATCCACAGCCTCTCGCTCGTGCACCAGACCCTCTATGACACCGAGGATCTGCACCGCGTCCGGCTCGACATGGTCCTGTCCGAGATCCTGGCCCACGCGGCCCAGGGGCGCGAGGACCTGGCTTCGCCCCGCCTGACGCTCGATCCCGTCACCGAGACGGCAGAGCGCGCGACCCCCGCGGCACTGTTCGTCAACGAGGCGATTTCCGAGGCGATGGCCGAGGCAGAGCGCGCAGGTCGCAGCGAAGGGGTGGAGCTGATCCTGCGCGACAACGGGGGCGGCGCGTTCTGCGTCAGCGTTGCAGGTCCCGCCGATCGGCCCGACCCCCGCGATCCGGAGGCGCTCGAGGTGCGCCTGATGGCCGGGTATGCACGCCAGCTTCGCGCAAAGCTGCGCGAGAGTACCGAGGGCGGTCAGCGACTGATTGTGCTGGAGGTCCCCCCGCCGCCCGAAGTCAGATCATAGGAAACCTGCCGGAACCAAAGAGGTTGCGACGCGTTTGCTTGTCACAATCGGACCCCTGACAGGAGACACGCGATGCTGGGCTGGGCCATTTCCTTCCTCGTTCTTGCGCTGATTGCTGGATTCCTTGGATTCGGCGGCGTGGCGAGCGCCTCTGTCGGTATTGCGCAGTGGCTGTTCGTGATCTTTGCGATCCTGTTCGTGATCGCGATGGTTGCAAACGCGCTGCGGGGCCGCACACCCCCCGTGTGATACCGGTGGACATGTTGGGGTCGCAGCCGCAGGGTGCGCCGCCCCAACCTGTTGGATACGCCATGAATCACCTCGATACCGCCGGACGGGTCCATGCCATGGGCGTGGCCCTCGGCAATAAGCTTTCGGGCTTCTTCGCCGGCACCGATGCTTTGTCCCAGCTTTGGCCCGAACTCGGCGGCGAGATCGTCGAATTTGCCGCGGGCGAACGGATCGTGGGGCAGGAGGAGCCCTATGGCCCCATCTACGTCATCGAAAGCGGCTGGGTCACGCGGGCGCGGCTGATGGAGGACGGGTCGCGCCAGATCGTCAGCGTGGCGGTGGCGGGCGACATGATTGCACTGAACGCGCTGCTCTTTCGCCAGTCGGATTACGAGCACCGGTGCAAGACCGCCGTAGGCGCGTTCCAGCTTGACCCCGAACGGTTGCTGGCCGCGCTCTCGCGCCATCCTCGGCTCGCCTCGGCCCTGTTCTGGGTCAGCGCGCATGAAGAGAGCATCCTGGCGGAGCGGATCGTCTCGCTGGGCCGCCGGGCGACCAAGACCCGGGCGGCACATGTGCTTTGCGAATTCATCGCACGGCTCGACATGATCGGCACCCCCGACAGCGGACAGTTCGCGATCCCCCTCAGCCAGGACGACTTTGCCGACATCCTCGGCGTCAGCCTGGTGCACGTGAACCGCTGCCTGAGGGCGCTCGCGCGCGACGGCGTGGTCAGCTTTCGCCATGGGGTGTTGCTGGTCCATGACCGGCCGCGGCTCGAGCATATCGCGGGGTTCGATTCGGGCTATCTCCACTTCACCCGGCGCCGCGATGTGCTGGGTGCCGCCACGCTCATCCTGCCCGGCTGAATGCCCCGGGTCGGTGGCGCTTTCCCCAGCGGGGTGCGTGGCCGGAACGATGCCCCGGCTGCGTGCGTTCATCCCGTGCGCGGCGCCGGGCCGCGGGACACCACCCCGAGGGAGGCCGCTCATGGAACCGCTGGTGAATGTCGTGCTCGTCGCCCGTACCGATGCAACGCGCCTGCGCGCGGCAACCGAGGCCGCCCTGCGCCAGACCCATGCGGCGCTCTACGTGACCATTATTGACGAGGGCGATAGCCCGCGGACCAGTGCCGCGGCGCGCGCGCTCGCCGATGACCCGCGGGTGGTCTACCTGCGTCTGGCGCGGCCGATCGGAACGGCCCAGGCGCGCAACCTCGCGCTTGCCATCACGCGCTACGACGCGGTGACGTTCCCCGCGCTCTGCGACATGCCCGTGCGCGACAAGGTGGCGGCGCAGGCGGCCGTGCTCTTTGGTCCCGCACCGCGGGCCGAGGCTGCGGGCTGGGGCGCGCTGAACGTGCCCGCCGGCACGCGGCTCGACCGTG
>JANNOT010000509.1:0-9997 GCA_031399375.1 Paraoceanicella sp. | reverse complement strand
CCCATCCGGCGAACGCCCGCGCGACATGGGACCAGTCGCCCGCCGCGACCAGCGTGGCGCGCCGCCCGTCGCCCGCATCGGCGAGGGTCACGCGCAGATGGCGCGGCGGCGGGGTGCCGAGGCGGTCGGGCCATTCGACGAGGCAGATGGCCGACGCGAACGCATCCTCCAGCCCGAGCTCGGCCACCTCGCCGGGGCCGGAGAGCCGGTAGAGATCGGCATGCCAGATCGCCGTGTCGGTGGCGTCATAGGTCTGCACGAGCGTGAAGCTCGGCGAGGGAACCTCCTCCGCCCGGCCCAGCCGCGCCTGGATCGCGGCGCGCGCCAGCGCCGTCTTGCCCGCGCCGAGCGGCCCGTCGAGCAGGATCGTGTCGCCCGGACGCAGCACGCGGCCGAGCAGACCGCCCGCGCGCGTCGTCGCCGCGGCGTCGATCAGGTCGAGATCGAGGGGAAAGGGCATGGGCGGTCCGGCATCCTCAGCGTCGGGTCCGGTCTAGACGAGATCGCGGCCCGGGGGAAACGCCCAATTTTATCCTTAACACCGCCGAAAGGCGCGCGGCGGTATGGACGATCCGACACCGCCCCTGCGCCCCCTTTGCCGATGGAGACACCGTTGCGTTACGCCGCCCTCGTCCTGCTCGCCCCGCTCGCCCTCACCCTGCCCCCGATGGCTCGCGCCGCCGTCCTGACCCCCGCCGCGCCCCTGGTCGGCGAGAATTTCGGCTCGGCGTTTTTCGGACAGGCGGTGGCCGCCGGCCCGGATGTCGTGGCCATCGGCGCACCGGAGGCGACGACGAGCGTGCGCAAATCCGGCGTCGTCACGCTCTATGACGCCGTGACGGGTGCGCGTCGCATGACGATCGCCAATCCGACCGCGACCGATGGCGACCGCTTCGGCGGCAGCCTTGCGCTCTCGGGCGCACGGCTCCTTGTCAGTGCGTCGGGGGATGACGCGGGTCTGCGCAATACCGGCGCGGCCTATCTCTTCGACACGGCGACCGGTGCGCTCGCATCCACGCTGCGCGTGCTCGGCAGCCGGACCGAGGACCGATTCGGGGCAGCGGTCGCGCTCAGCCCCGGCTACGCGCTGGTGTCCGCCCCTGGTCTCGACGCGGGCAGCATCGGCAACAGTGGGGGCGCGTATCTTTTCGATGCCGCCACGGGCCTGCTGCGCCATACCTTCGTCAATCCCACGCCCGCCAGCCAGGACGGCACCGGCACCACCGTGGCCCTCAGCGATGCCTATGTGGCGATGGGCGCCCCGCTCGACGACGCGGGCGAACGCAACGCGGGCGCGGTCCATGTTTTCGACACGGTGGGTGGTGCGTTCCTGCGCACCATCGCCAATCCCTTCGCGGCGGCCGCCGACGAATTCGGCTCGTCGCTCGCCATCGGGGACGACTACCTCCTGATCGGCGCCAAGGGCGACGACACGGGGGCGACGAATTCTGGGGCGGCCTATCTCTACAGCCTCGCCACCGGGACGCTCCTCCAGACCTTCCTCAACCCCGATCCGGCAAGCAGCGATGGCTTTGGCAGCGCCGTCAGCCTCTTTGGCGATCTCGCGCTGATCGGGGCGCCGTTCGACGACAGCGGCGCCACTAATGCGGGGACCGCATATCTTTTCGATCTCATCAGCGGGCAGCTTCTCGAGACCTACGTGAACCCCAACCCGGGGGCCAATGACCGCTGGGGCTTTGCGCTGTCGCTCGGCAACGGGGCGGCGGTGATCAGCGCCTATCTCGACGATGCCGCGGGAACCAATTCCGGGGCCGCGGTGCTCTACGATGCGCCCCGGCGGGCGGTTGACCCGGTGCCGCCCCCGCCCCCGATCGCCGTGCCCCTGCCGGCGAGCCTGCCGCTGCTGGCCTGCGCCCTGTTCCTGCTCCTGCCCCGCCGCCGGCGTGCCTGAGGCGGTCCCGCTCAGGCCGTCAGTGCCGGCAGGGGCGTGGCCTCGACCGCCCCGGCCAGCGGCAGGATGCAGGAAAGGACGAGCAGGGGCTGGGCCTCTGCACCGTCCTGCGCGGCGTCCCCCTCGCGCTCGAGCAGCACGGCCCCGCCGTCCAGCGCCGCGATCCGCCCCAGCAGCGCGCTGACCCCCGCCATCTCCCCCGGCCGGGCGGCGAAGCGGGCGCCGAGGCGCAGGTGGCTGTCGGTCTGCACGGCCTCGACCTGAATACGTGCGCCGTCGGCCGCCATCGTTCCGGCATCGGTCAGCCAGGCAAAGAGGAGGCGGCGCAGCCGGACCTCCGGTATCCCGCTCCGGAGCGTGTCGGTCCGGACGGGCGCAGGGGCAGGGCCCGACCAAACCAGTCCCCGCGCCGCGGTCGCCGCGGCAATGGGCGCAAGGACCGTTGCGAGCACCTGGGCGAGCTCGCCCTCGCCTTCGGCTCCTGCGATGGGCGCGTCGGCGGACCGGAGCGGAGCGAGCCGGTCGAGCACCAGACGCAGATCCGCGACATGATCGACGATCCTGTCGCGCCACGCCCGCGGCGTTGCGCCCCCGCCTGCTCCAGCCCTCGAGCCGTCGCGCACGCTGTCGCCCGCGCCCGCGCCCCCGCCTGCGCCGTCGGCCGGCGATGCGTTGAACGCCAGCGTCGGCACGGGCCAGCGGGCCTCGCCCGCGGCCCCGCCGCGCAGCGGCCCCTCGTTGTGTTCGCGCAGCGGCCCCTCGTTGTGTTCGCGCAGCGGCGCCCCGCTGTCCACGCGCGGCGGCGCGCCATCGGTCTGGCGCAACGGTGCCCCGTAATGGCGGTGCAGCGGCGCCCCGTGGTCGCGGTCCGTGGATGCGCTCTCGTCCCCGCGCAGCGCTTCGCGTTCGTCACGGCGCAGGGACGCGCTCTCGTCCTGCAGCAGCCCTTCGTCATCATCCCCGCGCATCCGCGCCTGCCTGCTGCGCGGCGGCGCGGTCTCGAGACCGGGCAGGGGTGTGGGCACGGGGCCTGCGGTCTGGGGCGTGTCCGCCTGTCCGCCCGTCGTTTGCGCCCCCGCTATGTCTTCGGCAAGGGCCGCGAGGTGGACGAGGCCGCGGTCGATATCGTCGAGCAGGCTGATGCGGGCGGTCTCCGCCTGGGCGGCGCCGAGTTCGAGGGTCGCGATGCGGTCGCAGAGCCCGGCCTGCACCCGCTCGCGCTCGGTCTCGTCGCCGAAGGAGGCGAGGGTGGAGCCGTTGGGAAGGGGGGCGAATCGCCCGCGCAGGATCCGCCCGTCGCGCAGGCCCAGCCGCACGGTCCAGGCCGAGCGCGCCTCCTGCGCCGTGACGAAATCGCGCAGCTCTCGCCAGACCCCGGTGGGCTCGGCAACCGCCGACCAGCGCTCGATCAGCCGAGAGATGTGGGGCCCGCGGTCGCCGCCCTCGGGATCGAATCCCCAGACGCCCTGAAAGGCGGTGTTGGCGAAGGCCAGCGTGCCGTCGGGCGAGAAGAGCGAGATCGCCTCGGGAAACTTGTTGAGCACCGAGCGCTGCATCTCGATCTCGGACCGGTAGCGCCGCTCCAGCATCACCGCGGCTGAGATGTCCTCGAACAGGAATGCGATCGCCCCCTGGGGGTGCGGGCGACCGATCACCTGGAGCGTCTGCCCCGAGGGAAGGACCCAGGTCTCCTCGTAGGCCGCCGCCTCCGCATCGCGTTCGAGCGCGGTCAGCTTGCGCCGCCAGGCGAGGAAATCCTTCTGGTCGGGCATCTGGCGGTTCTCGCGCAGACGCTCGAGGAAATCGCGCAGGGTGGGGCGCGAGGCAAGCCAGGCCGGGTCGAGCTTCAGGATCTCGGAGATCGCGGGATTGAAGAGCCCGAGCCGACGGTTCTTGTCAAAAACCGCGAGCCCCGTGGGCAGGTGGGCGAAGGTCTCGGTCAGGGTCTCGACGAAGCGCTTCAGCGCCGCCTCGGCCCGCACGATCGGCCCCGCGTCGAGCGCGTAGCCGGTCAGCCGGCCATCCGGCCCCAGATCCTCGGCCACCTCGAACCAGCGCCGCTCCCCCGCCACGGGCTGGAGCGAGAGCCGCCGCCGCCCGCCCTCGCCGCTCCGCGTGACGGGCAGGCTGTCGGTCGGCCCGGCGAAGAGAAAATTGGGCAGCGCGCTCTCCACCCCCCGGACGGCCGCCACCTCCTGGGCGTAGGCCGCGTTCTGGAGCAGGATCTCGCCGGAACCGTCCCGCTCCCACAGCAGGACTGGGGCCGCGTCGAGCAGCCTACGCAGGCGACACCCCTCGTCCTCCAGCACCGTCAGCCGCGCCTCCGCGCTGCGCAGACGTTTTTGAAGCGCGGAGCTTTCGCGAAAGACGAGCGCCGTCAGGGCGCCCCTCGGTTCGACCCGCAGCTCGAACATCCTGCCATCCTCGCCCGCGAGGCCGCAGGAGAAGCTTTCGCCGGTCAGGACAAGCCGGGCGAGCCGGGCATCAAAATCCGGGACCGATCCCTCCACCCAGGCGCTGAGCCGGTCCATCGGTTCACCACCCGCGGGAAGCGCGCGAAGAAGTGCGGCCGCATCGTCGGAGGCTGCGCGCAGTTCGCGCCCGTAGAAAAGGAACACGCTGCCGTCGGTAAGGTCGAGCCCGCGGACCCCCGGGCGCAGGGCGGGCGACAGGCGCCAGGCCAGAAGGGCGACCCCCCCGATGGTGGCGAGGAACGCGGCAACCGCCGCCGTCAGCTCGCCGGGGATGACGGCCAGCGCGTCGCCCTGGTCGATGAGCCAGCCAGCCAGGTCCATGATGCCTCCGGTCCGTAACGCACGCCCGCCCCTCACCCCAGTGGTAGATCAAATACGCTTAAATTTTTCTTAAATCGAAGGGGCGGTTCTGGCCGAGCGGGCCGCGGCTCTGCCCCCGGCTGGCCGCGACCCTGGCGCGCGGCCAGACCACCTCGACCAGCGCGCCGGTCGGGCGCGTCAGTTCGGGATCCGCGCCGAGGCCGAGGCCCGGGGTCGGCGGACGCTCCGAGCCGTTGGCGAAGGTGAGCCGGGCGCCCGAGCGTTCGAGCAGCGTCTTGGCAATGAAGAGCCCAAGGCCCATCCCCTCATACTCCGGACGCTCGGCATCCGGGGCGGGCCGGTCTGCGCGCCGGCGCAGGAACGGATCGCCGAGCCGCCCGAGCATTTCGGGCGCATAGCCCGGCCCGTCATCGCCGACCGCGATGCGGATCGCGTCGTCGTCCCAGTCCACGTCGATCCAGACATGGGCGCGGGCGAAATCAACCGCGTTCTGGATCAGGTTACGCAGGCCGTGGATGATCTCGGGCTGGCGGGGGATCTCGGGCTGGTCGCGCTCCAGCGCACCGACCGCACCGTCGAGCCGCAGGATGATGCGCTTGCCGCGGCCCGCATGGGGCTCTGCCGCCTCCTGGATCACGGCCGAGATGGGTGCCACGCGCAGCAGGCTGTCATCCTTGCCCGCCCGCCCGAGCGAGCGCAGGATGTCGCGGCATCGGTCGGTCTGGCTGCGGATCAGTTCCACGTCCTCAAGCAGCTCGGCATTGCCGCGGACCTCGCGCGCAAGCTCGGTCGAGACGAGCTTGATGGTCGCAAGCGGCGTGCCAAGCTCGTGGGCTGCCGCCGCCACGAGGCCCCCGAGCGCGGTCAGGCGCTGCTCGCGCGCCAGCGCCATCTGGGTGGCGAGCAGCGCTTGGGACATGGTGAAGCTTTCAACCGTCACCCGCCGGGCATAGACGGCAAGGAACGCGACCCCGATCAGAAGCGCCGCCCACATGCCCGCGATCAGGATGTTGGGCAGAACCAGCTCGACGCCCGACGTGAAGCGCAGCGGGATGTAGGCGACGGCGAGGAACGTGATGAGCATCAGCGCGGTGACCCCGATCGCAAGCGTCGTGCGCAGGGTCAGTGCCGTGGCCGAGATCGTGACGGGTGCCAGCACCAGGACCGAGAACGGGTTGGTCAGCCCGCCGCAGAGAAACAGGAGCACGCCGAGCTGGGCGAGGTCGAACATCAGGGTCAGCGCCGTGTCCCGCTCGGACAGCCGCTTGGTTTCCGGATGGATCAGGGTCAGCACGATGTTGAACCCGACCGACGCCGCGATGGCAAAGGCGCAGAGATCGACCGGCAGGACGAGATCGAGCCAGAGGCTCGACACCGCGACCGTGGCCGTCTGTCCGGCAATGGCAAGCCAGCGCAGCAGAATCAGGGTCCGCAGGCGGACCCAGTCCGACCGTGCGCCGGTGTTAAAGAGCGAGAACGCCGTCTCCGCCATGGCCGTGCCTAGCACGGCGATCCCCGGGCGGCAAAGCGCGCGCTTGCGCGCAGGCGCGCGCCAGTCCACATGGGCGCAAACGGAGACCCCATATGACACGCATGTACGCCGCCGCCGCATCGCTCGCCGTCCTCGCCGGTCTGGGGATAGGCATCTGGTACGCCTACGGCCCGCGAACCGCCGATCCGTTCGCCCCCTGCCGCAGCACGACCATCGCGGCGGGCGACACCGCGATGACGGGGCAGTTCTCGCTGATCGACGAGACCGGCGCACGGGTCAGCGAGGCCGACATCGTCCGCGGCCTGACCCTGGTCTATTTCGGCTATACCTATTGCCCGGACATCTGCCCCGCCGACAGCGCGCGCAACGCCGACGCGGTGGACATCCTGGCCACGCGCGGGATCCCCGTCACCCCCGTGATCATAACGATCGACCCGGCCCGCGATACGCCGGACGCGCTGGCCGCGTTCACCGACAATCTCCACCCCGCGATGATCGGCCTGACGGGGACCGAGGCAGAGATCACCGCGGCGGCGAAGGGCTTTTTTGTCTACGCCGCCCGGTCGGGCGAGGGCGAGGATTACCTGATGGATCATTCCACGTTCTCCTACCTCATGGTGCCGGGCCAGGGCGTGATCGACGTGATCCGTCGGGATTCGACGGCCGCAGAGGTCGCCGACGGGATTGCCTGCTTCGCCGCCGCCCTGCCGGAGGTCTGAGACGCCCCGATTTGACAGAGCCCCTGTCCCGCCACAGATAGAGCGTCAGAAAACTGTGATGAAGACGATGGGGATTTGAACCGATGAGCGACGCGCCTCTGGCGGACCTGGGTGACGACACCACCCTGATGGTTTGCGACGATGACGAAGCCTTCGCCAGACGCCTCGCCCGTGCGATGGAAAAGCGGGGATTCTCGCCCGAGATCGCGCTGAGCGTGGCCGAGGGCAAGGGGATCGTGAAGTCCCGCCCCCCCGCCTACGCCGTCGTCGACCTGCGGCTGGAGGACGGGAACGGCCTGGACGTGGTCGAGGACCTGCGCGAGGCGCGGCCGAATGCGCGGATCGTGGTGCTGACCGGCTACGGGGCCATCGCCACGGCGGTCGCGGCGGTGAAGATCGGGGCCACGGACTACCTGTCCAAGCCAGCGGATGCCGACGACGTGGAGGCGGCGCTGCTGCTGCGCACGGCCGACAAGCCCAAGCCGCCCGAGAACCCGATGTCGGCCGACCGCGTGCGGTGGGAGCATATCCAGCGCGTGTTCGAGCTTTGCGATCGCAATGTGTCCGAGACGGCGCGTCGGCTGAACATGCACCGGCGCACGCTCCAGCGCATCCTCGCCAAGCGCTCGCCCAAGTAGTCAGGGCAGGATCGTCAGCCACTCCGCCACCGGTGCGCGGTCGGTGACGAGCGCGTTGACCGGGGCTCCGGTATCCTCGACCCCGATGGCGAGGCCACAGAACAGCATGTGGCTGTCGGGCGCGCCGAGGAATGCGGTGACGGCGAGGTGGTGGGCGACCCACGCCTCCTGCGGGCAGGAGGCGAGGCCGTCCTCGACCAGGAGCAGCATGACCGTTTGCAGATAGCCCCCCAGGTCGGACCATTGCGCGGCCCCCATCGCCCGGTCGATGCAGAGAAACGCCGCAGCCGGCGCCCCGAAGAAATCAAAGTTGCGTGCGAACCAGGCCAGCCGGGCCGCTCGGTCGTCGCGCGGGATGCCAAGCCGGGCATACATCGCCTCGGCGACCGCGAAGCGGCGGCTGCGATAGGGTTCGGCCAGGGGCGTGGGATAGACCGGGTATTCGGGCTGATCCGTGATCCCGCCTGCGATCCTCGGGGCCATCATGGCGCGGAACCGGGCCATGGCATCGCCGGTCAGTCCCCAGACCCGCCACGGTTGCAGATTGCCGCCCGAGGCGGCCCGTCCCGCACCGGCGAGGATCCTGCCCAGCCGGTCGGGCGCAACGGGATCGGGCCGGAACACACGGACCGACCGGCGTGCCGTTACGGCATCCGAGACACCGAGCGGCTGGCGAAGGGTTGTGGGCATGGCAAGGCTCCCTTTCGCGCCCTGCATGGCCGAACCCTGTTCCCCTTGCAACCACCGCACCCTTCGGCCCATGCAGGGACACCGGCGGCGTCAGGGGGACCATGGATGGATTTGCGGGCGCTCATCGCCGGGGTCGCATTTTCGTTCATGTGGAGCTCGGCCTTTACCTCCGCCCGCCTCGTGGTGGCCGACGCGCCTCCGCTCGCCGCACTCGCCGCACGGTTCCTGATCGCGGGGATCATCGGGGTTGCCATTGCGCTGGCCGTGGGTCAGCGCATCGCGATGAGCCGCGCGGAATGGGGTGCCGTGATCCTGTTCGGCATCTTTCAGAACGCGCTCTACCTCGGGCTGAATTTCGTGGCGATGCAAACCGTCGAGGCGAGCGTGGCGGTGATCGTGGCAAGCGTGCTGCCGCTGGTCGTCGCCGCCGCAAACTGGGCATTCTTCGGCGAGCGGCTCGGCTGGCTCGGCATCGCGGGGCTGGTCGTGGGGGTTGCGGGGGTCGCGGTCATCATGGGCGCGCGGATCGCGGGCGGGATTGACCCGTTCGGGCTCGGGCTCATGATCGTGGGTGTCGCGGCGCTCGCTGCCGCGACGCTCCTGGTGCGCGGGGCGCTTCCGCGGGGCAACCTGCTGATGATCGTTGGGCTTCAGATGCTGGTGGGAAGCGTCGCGCTGATCCCTGCCGCACTGCTCGCGGGGGAATGGGAGGTGCGCTGGACCGCGCCCATGCTCGTGGCCTTTGCCTACACAACGCTAGTCCCCGGGATCCTCGCCACGCTGGTCTGGTTTTGGCTGGTGCGGCGGATCGGGACGACCCAGGCCGCGACATTCCACTTCCTCAATCCGTTCCTCGGGGTTGCGGTGGCGGCGCTCGTCCTGGGCGAGGCGCTGGGGCCGCGGGACGTGCTGGGGGTTGTCGTGGTGGCGGCGGGGATTCTTGCCGTCCAGCTCAGTCGGCGGGGGACCGCTGGGGCTCCGCCTCGAACTCGAACCGCTCCAGCCGAAGCGCCCGTCCACCCGCCTTCTGGGCCGACAGCTTGATCTCCTCGATGTCGCGCTGGGCCTGGTTGAAATGCCGGTCGAGATTGGTGACCCGGTCCACCAGGCGCTCCACATCCTGATGCAGAAGGCCGAGCTCGCGGCGGATCTTCGCCGCCTCGGCGCGCATCCGCGTGTCCTTGAGCACCGCGCGCAGGGTGTTGAGCGTCGCCATGCAGGTGGTGGGCGAAACGGTCCACACCCTCAGCTCGAAGCCCTCGCGCACCACGTCGCCGAACCGGGCGTGCAGCTCGGCATAGACCGCCTCGGACGGCAGGAACATCAGCGCGCCGTCGGCCGTCTCGCCCGGCAGGATGTAGCGCTCGGCGATCGCCTTCAGATGCGCGCGCACGGCGGTGCGAAACGCGCGGGCGGCGTCGGCCTGGGCGCGCTCGCCGTCGGCGTCGCGCAGCGCCTGATAGGCTTCCAGCGGGAACTTCGCGTCGATGGCGAGCGGCCCGGGCGGAAAGGGCAGGTGGATCAGTGCGTCCACCCGGCGGCCGTTCGACAGCGTGGCCTGGAACGTGACCGCGTCCGGCGGCAGGGCCGATCCCACGATGGCCTCGAGCTGTATTTCCCCGAACGCGCCGCGGGCCTGCTTGTTGGACAGGATGTCCTGGAGGCCGAGCACGTCGCCCGACAGCTTCTCGATATTGCTCTGCGCCCGGTCGATGCTGAGCAGCCGCTCCTGCAATTCCCCCAGCGTGCGG
>JANNOT010000508.1:0-6007 GCA_031399375.1 Paraoceanicella sp. | reverse complement strand
CCCACATCTTACCGTCGTCGAGCACCCGCTGATCCAGCACAAGCTGACCCTGATGCGCGACCGCGACACGCCCACGGCCGTGTTCCGCCAGCTTCTGCGCGAGATCAGCCTGCTGCTGGCCTATGAGGTCACGCGCGACCTACCGATGACGACGAAATCGATCGACACGCCCATGTCCGAGATGGAGGCGCCGACGCTCAGGGGCAAGAAGCTTGCCCTGATCTCGATCCTGCGGGCGGGCAACGGGTTGCTCGACGGGGTGCTCGAGCTCATCCCCTCGGCCCGGGTGGGCTATATCGGGCTTTACCGCGACGAGGCGACGCTGAAGCCGGTGCAGTACTATTTCAAGGTGCCTGGCGATCTGGAGGACCGGCCGGTGATCGTGCTCGACCCCATGCTGGCCACCGGAAATTCCTCGGCCAAGGCGGTCGATCTGTTAAAGGAGGCGGGGGCGCGCGACATCCGGTTCCTCTGCCTGCTCGCCGCGCCCGCGGGTGTCGCGCGGATGGCCGAGGCGCACCCGGAGGTGCGGATCATCACCGGCGCACTTGACCGCGGCCTGAATGACAAGGGCTACATCCTGCCGGGCCTCGGCGATGCAGGCGACCGGATGTTCGGCACGAAATAGCACCGGCCCGCAAAAAAAGGGCCCGCGTCCCCAGGGGAAGGACGCGGGCCATCGTCGCCGGACCGGCTCTGGGAGAGCCGTGGCCCAAGCCGGGCGGTGAAGAGGGGGGCCGCCCGGGGGCCGTCTCGCGGCGACGACTTGTGAATAAGGGGTTAACGCACCCAGCGTGACTCTTGCGTGATTGGGGTCACATCCGGCGACGGATCCTGTGTCCTGTTTTGCTCCAGTGGCGGCGACGTGGTCGTGGCCGAAAGGGCGGCTGCCAGCGTGTTGAACGCCTGGCGCAGCGCCGCCGGTTCCGCCGCGGCGGGGACGGGCAGGACGCGCAGCGCCCAGTCGCAGATGATGTCGGGTGGCCCGGGCATAAGCTCGAGCGTGCGCGCAAGCCGGGCGAGCGCCGCGTCGCGTTGCCCCAGCAACTCTGCCATCACCGCGCCAAAGCCGCAGGGCAGGAGCCAGTCGGGGGGCAGATCGGTCAGGCAGGCCGCGGCCGTCCGCCGGTCGCCGCAGAGGGCCAGCGTGACGCCGCGCAGCGCCCGCAGGCCGGGATCGTCGCGGTGGGATGCGATGCGGTCCGCCAGGATTGCCGCCTCGTCGAGCGCGCCCAGAAGGGCGAGTCCGAGCGCCGCGGCGCCGAGCACCTCGGGTTCGGCCGCGCCGAGCGCCCCGGCCCGCCGGAACCCCGCGGCGGCATCCCGCCCCAGACCCGCGAGAAGCGCGCGCCAGCCCCGGTCCACCTCCGCATAGGGGTCGGTCCCGGCGATCCCGGGGGCGGGGGCATCGGCCTGGGCCGGCCGGTCGGGGGTCGATGTCAGGAGGCGCAGGGCATAGGTCTCGGCCCGGGGCGCCGTTGCGGGCGCGCCCGTGGGCACTGCGACCTCCGCCGCCCCGGGCACGAGCACGGCGAGCACCCGGGCCGCGACGGCGGGCCCGTCCCCGGGGGCGAGCGTGTCGCTCCAGAGCAGGCTCTGGTCGGCGCCCGCCCAGAGCTGGAGCCGCAGGCCCACCTCCCCGTCGGGAAGAACCCGCAGGACCGCGTCCGCCCCGGTTCCGGCGGTCAGGCGCAGCGCCCCCGCCCGCCGCCCGAGCCGGTCGATCAGGTCGAGCGCCATGCGCCGGGTCGCAGGCGCCGTGCCGAGATCCCCCGCCTCGATCCGCAGGCTGGGGCAGGGCGGCAGGCGCGCGGGACCACCCGCCGGCAGGCTTGCCGCGGGGGGGGGCATGCCCGCACCGCCCCCCTTGAGCCGTGCGACGAGCGCCGCGACCTCGCCCCCGGGGGGCTCGTCATGTTCCTGAAGATGCGCGAGGTAGAGCGCGCCGTAGACCCGCAGCGCGCCCGAGGGGTCGCCGAGCCGCACATGCACCTGCATGAGCGCGAGCGCCGCCGCCTGCTGGGTCGGATCGAGGTTGAACGCGGCCTGGGCCAGATCGCGCGTTCGCACGGGATCGTCCGCGCCGGTCCGCAGGGCGAGATCGAGCGCGCGGGCGGCCGTCGCGGCGCAGCGCCGCGCGACCTCGCTCAGCCAGGCGCTGAACTCGGGATCGACATCGTCGGTGCCCGCCGCCAGTCGCTCGAACGGGCGGACCCGGGTGATCAGGACGGGGTGGGCATGGCCCCGCTCGGCCGCACGCACCGCTTCCAGCACGTCAAGCTCGACCCGGGCGAGGTCGAGATGCACGCTCTGCCGCCGCCCGGTCAGCCCGTCGAAGCCATGGGCGACGAAAAGATCGATCAGCGTCTTGAGGTCGCGCTTGAGCGAATTGCGCTGATGCTCGGCCGAGGGCGAGCGGCTCCAGAGCCGTTCGGCCAGGATGTCGCGCGCGATCTCGCCCGCGGGGCTGAGGGCGAGGCTCACCAGCATCGCCCGCGCCTTGGCCGACGGGATGTCGACCACCACGTCGTCGATGCGCACGACGAAGCCGTCGAAGATCTCGATCCTGAGGCGCGGGGCGGGTGGGGACGGTCGGGCGCGGAC
This sequence comes from Paraoceanicella sp., assembly GCA_031399375.1. Classification (GTDB taxonomy): domain Bacteria; phylum Pseudomonadota; class Alphaproteobacteria; order Rhodobacterales; family Rhodobacteraceae; genus Paroceanicella. Next base: position 3,403 of record JANNOT010000508.1, on the reverse strand, counting down.
CGACCCCCCGGGCTCGACCGGCGGCGGGCCGGGGTGAGCGGTGCCCCTCACGCCGCTGCCGCGAGCGCGTGGAGGCGCAGCCGGGCGATCCGGTGCACCTGGTCGAGCGCCGTTGCAATCTCCACCTCCGGCGCATGCGCGACCCGGGTGCGGAACGCCGCGAGGATGGCCGCGCGGTCCATGCCGCGGACCGCGATGATGAACGGAATGCCGAAGCGTGCCCGGTAGCGGTCGTTGAGCGCGGTGAAGGCCGCGAACTCCTCGGCTGTGCAGTGGTCCAGCCCCGCCCCGGCCTGCTCTGCCGCCGACGCCGCGGTCAGCCCGCCTGCGCGCGCGAGCCGCCCGGCGAGGTCGGGATGCGCGCGCAGGAGCGCGAGCCGCGCCGCCTCGGGCGCGCGGGCCACCACCGCTTCCATCGCGGCGGCGAGCCGGTCGGGATCGGCCGCATCGGGCGGCAGGCCCGCGTCATGGGCGGCGGACGCGATCCAGGGGCTGTCCTCGTAGACCCCGCCATAGCGCGCCACGAACGCCGCGCGGTCGAGCGCCCCCGGATCGGGGCTCAGGCGCGGTCTGGGGGCGGGATCGGTCATCGGGCACACGCGGCGCTGCGGCGGACTGCGGCAGTTTCGGACTTTCCGCTGCCCTTTGGCAAGGCTAGGGTTTCTGTTGCACCGCACGCACCGGAGCCGCCATGGACGCCGTTCTGCACGACTGGATCAGCCTCTTCGTCCGCTGGGCCCATATCGTGGCCGCCATCGGATGGATCGGGTCGAGCTTCTATTTCATGGCGCTCGACTATGCCCTGCGCAAGCGGCCTGGCATGGGCGAGGACAAGGTCGGCGAGAACTGGTCGGTCCATGGCGGCGGATTCTATCACATCGTCAAATACAAGATCGCCCCGCCCCAGATGCCCGAGGAGCTGACCTGGTACAAGTGGGAGAGCTACACGACCTGGATGACCGGGTTTGCCATGCTGGTGGTGACCTATTACTGGGGGGCCAGGGGGCTGCTGATCGACCGGGCGGTGGCGGACATCCCCGTGGCCACGGCCATCGCGATCTCGGCCGGGTCGCTGGTTGTGGGGTGGTTTCTCTATGACGGGCTCTGCCGATCCGCGCTGCGGCACCGCCCCGCGCTGATGTTCGCGGTGCTTTTCGGGGCGCTCATCCTCGCGGCCTGGGGGTTCGGCCAGGTCTTTTCCGCCCGCGCCGCCTGGCTTCATGTCGGGGCGGTGATCGCCACGATGATGAGCGGGAACGTGTTTCTCGTCATCATTCCCAACCAGCGGGTCGTGGTGGCGGACCTGAAGGCGGGGCGGGCGCCCGACGCGCGCTATGGCCAGATCGCCAAGCTGCGCTCGACCCACAACAATTACCTGACCCTGCCGGTCATCCTGATGATGATCTCCAACCACTACCCCGCCGCCTTCGGGCACCCGCAATCCTGGGTGCTGATCGGGCTGATCCTCCTGACGGGTGCCGTGGTCCGGCACTGGTTCAACGCCCATGATCGGGGAGAGCATGGGATGCGGGTCCGCTGGCAATGGCCGGTGGCCGCGGGGCTCGGGCTTCTGATGATGGTCTTTTCCGCCTGGCGGCCGGACCAGGCGGGGGCGTCGGTGGAGCCCGAGGCGGCGATGGCCCTGGTCGCGCGGCATTGCGGCGCCTGCCACGCGGCGCGCCCGAGCGCCGAGGGCTACGGGGAGGCGCCGGGCGGGGTCATGTTCGACACGCTCGACATGATCCGAAGCCATGCCGACGCCATGCTCGCCCAGGCGGTGCTGTCGAACGCGATGCCGCTGGGGAACGAGACGGCCATGACCGAGGCGGAACGCGCGATGCTCGGCGCATGGCTTCGCGCAGGGGCGCCGGGGGAGTAGCGCGCAAGGCAAGGCTGCTGGGAAGCGGTTGAGCAGCAGGCTGCTCAACCGCGGTCACCAGCCTAGGGGCGAGTCGCGCCGCGTCAAGGCCAAGCCCCCGTTCCGGGGGTGCGCGATGCGCAGCCTTGACCCAGCCCGACTCACCCTGATCCCGACGGACGGCCAGCGATCCAGACCCCGGCGATGGCGCGGTCGTCGCCCATCATGATGGTGGGGAAGACGGCCTCCCAGAGGGTGTCCGCCCGCGCGGCCCGCTCTGCGATTGCGGGGGTGGAGGCGAGGTCGAGGGCGATCAGGTCGGCCTCGCGCCCCGGGGCCAGATTGCCGACGGCATCGCCCATGCGCAGCGCATCGGCCGCGCCCTGGGTGGCGAGCCACAGCAACTGCGCGGGGTGGAGCGCGCGCCCGCGGAGCTGGCCGATCTCGTAGGCCGCGGCCATCGTGCGCAGCATCGAGAACGACGAGCCCCCGCCGACATCGGTGGCAAGGCCCACGGGGATCGTCTCGGCCAGGCCCGCGTCAAAGAGGCCCGAACCGATGAAGGCGTTCGATGTCGGGCAATGGGCGATCGCGGTGCCGCTGTCGCGGAGCGCCGCGATCTCGCGTGCGCTCAGGTGGATCGCATGGCCCATGACCGCGCCGGGGCCGGTCAGGCCGAAGCGCTCGTAGACGCCGAGATAATCGGGGGCGTCGGGGAAGAGACGCCCGACCCAGGCGATCTCCTCGACCTGCTCGCCCAGATGGGTCTGCATGAGACAGGTGGGGTTGGCGGCCCAGAGGGCGCCTGCCGCCTCGAGCTGCGCGGGCGACGAGGTCGGGGCGAACCGGGGGGTGACCGCATAGGTCAGCCGGTCCACGCCGTGCCACCGGGCGATCAGCGCCGCGCTGTCGTCATGCCCCGATTGCGCGGTGTCGCGCAGACCCTCGGGCGCGTTGCGGTCCATCATCACCTTGCCTGCCGCCAGCCGCAGGCCCCGCGCCTGTGCCGCCCCCATCAGCGCATCGACGGAGCCCGGGTGGATGGTGCAGTAGGCGCAGGAGGTGGTGATGCCGTGTGACAGGTTGAGGTCGAGGTAGAGCGCCGCGATCCGTGCGGCATGGGCGGGATCGGCGAAGCGCATCTCCTCGGGGAAGGTGTAGGTCTCCAGCCAGTCGATCAGCCGCTTGCCCCAGGACGCGATGATCCCCGTCTGGGGGTAATGCGCATGGGCATCGACGAAACCCGCCATCAGGAGCGCGCGGCCGAGATCGTGGACGGGCTCCCCCGGGTGGGCGGCGCGCAGGGTGGCGGCGGGGCCCACGGCCGCGATGCGCCCGTCGCGCACCAGCACCGCACCATGGCTGTCATGGAGCACCGCGTCCTGCGGCCCGACATGGATGGGTTTGGCGCGAAAGCGCAGGGTCTGGCCGAGGAGAAGCATGGCGGGATCCGGGGTAGGGGGCGGGCGGGTCTGGCCCGCGGCGCGGCCGCCCGGCGTTCGGGGCGGTGGGCGTCGTCGGGTGCGGCTGCGGCCCCCGGATGGC
>JANNOT010000504.1:0-1572 GCA_031399375.1 Paraoceanicella sp. | reverse complement strand
ATCGGCGAAACCGTGGGCTTCGACATTCTCCCGGGTTCGGACGATGTCTACAACGCCAAGACCGGCGCCTGGGACAAGCTGGCGAGCGGGCCGAACCATGCTCCCAACATGGCCTATATCGGCTGGGGCATCTATGTGATGGCCCGCGTCGATGCAGACCCGGTGAAGCAGAAGGCCGCATGGTCTCTTGCCGCGCATCTGGGCGGCAAGGACATATCACTGTGGATGGCCGCCTATCCGTCGGGTTTCCAGCCCTACCGCAAATCCCATTTCGACATCGCCGAATGGACCAATGCGGGATATGACGAGGCGTTCATCTCGTCCTACCTCGCGTCGGAATCCGACAGCTACAACCACCCCAACGCGGCGATCGAGCCGCGCATTCCCGGCATCTTTCAATACTATTCTGTGGCCGAGGACGAGTTGGCCAAGATCTATGCCGGGCAGTTCACGGCGCAGCAGGGTGCCGACAACATCGCCGCGGCGTGGGAGAAGATCACCGACCAGATCGGCCGCGACCGGCAGGTCGCGCTTTATCGCGCCTCGCTCGGCATCTGAGCACGGCGCCCCCCTTCCGCCCGGGCGGAAGGGGGGTCTTGCGTCAGACGTAGAAGAACCGCTCTTCCACGATCTTGCCCTCGCGCACCGTGTAGAGGCCGATCTCGTGCATCTCAATCCGCTGACCCCCCCGCGGGGTGACGTCCATGTTGAACTGGACCGCGAACTGGTCACCGTTCACATAGGGACCTTCGACGGTGCCGCCATGGATTTCATGGTTGTCGTAGAACCACTCGGACTTCTTGAGCAAGGCCTCGGTGCCCTTCACGACCGACATCGGGCCTTCCATGGCCTCGATGCTGACGATGTCTGGCGAGTTGAATTCGGCGGCGGCGCCGAGGTGGTCATTGGCCTTGAGCTTTTCGGTGAAGGCGGTGGCGATCTCGAGCGTCGTCATGGGGCGGTCCTCCTTGCTGCCGGGCAATCCGTACACTGTTCCTGCAACGTTCCCATGACGGGGCTGGTTCCACAACCCCTTCCCAATGCCCGCCGATCCGATACTCTTGGGCGATGAGCCTCGGCGACCAGCTGCACATCGTTACGCCCGACGACATCTCGCCCGCGCGCCGGCGGCTCGGGCGCGGCATCGTCGCGCTCGGTTCGCTCGCCTTCGCCGCGACGCTTCTGGGACTGTTGCTGCAGACCGCGGGGCGCATCGACGTCGGACTTTCGACCTGGCGGCCCGCGCTCTACGCCTTTCTCGTCTGGGCGATCGCGATGGGGGTGGGCGAGGTCCTGATCCGCGGCGAGCAGGGCAAGCGCGCTCTGTTCGTGATGCCCGCGGTGCTCTTCACCATCGCGATGGTGGTGTTCCCGACCGCCTTCGGGGTCTACATCGCGCTGACGGACTGGAACCTGTCATCGTTCGAGGGGCGCAAGTTTAACGGGCTGGCCAATTTCTGGCAGATGCTGGGCGATGACTATTACCGCAATGCCCTAATCAACATGTTGATCTATACTGCCGCGGTGCTGGTTGAATACGCCATCGCCTTCGGCCTCGCGCTGTTGCTCAAC
>JANNOT010000437.1:0-2794 GCA_031399375.1 Paraoceanicella sp. | reverse complement strand
GAATTCGGTCTCGACCTGCCCGCCGGGACGACGCTGCGGGTGCACGATTCGACCGCGGACATGCGCTATATCGTGCTTCCGGCCCGGCCCGCGGGGACCGAGGGCTGGGACGAGGCCGCGCTCGCGGCGCTCGTCACCCGGGACTGCATGATCGGCGTCGCGGTCCCCCGCCCCCTTGCCACGGCATCTGCGCAAAGCTAAGGCTGCCTGGTTTTCGGGCAGGCGCATGGCGCGGGCCCGCGCCAGCGCCGAGGCCCTCCATGCATGCCGCCCTGACCTGTCTCGCGGAGCCGTTCCCCGCCCGCCTGCGCCGCCATTGGGCGGAGCTCTTCGTGCTGGCCTGGCCGGTCATCCTGTCGCGCGCGGGGCTCGTGGTGCTGTCGCTGGTCAGCATCATTCTGGTCGGGCGCTATGGCACGCTGGAGCTGACGCATCTGGCCATGGGGCTTGCGATCTTCATGCCCGTGATGGTCACGGGAATCGGGGCGATGGTCGGCGTGGTCGCGCTGACCGCGCGGCACACGGGCGAGGGGCGGCCCGATCTGGCCGCGCAGACCCTGCGCCGCGGGCTCGCCTGGGCGCTGGTCGTGGGCGTCGTCTGCACGATCCTCGCCTGGTTCGCGGAAACCTGGCTGCTTCTGATCGGCCAGACCCCGGCGCTGGCGGCGGGCGGGGGGTCGGTGGCGCGCTGGCTCGCCCCGGGCGCGGGGCTCCAGATCATCTTCGTTGCGGGCACGTTCTATCTGGAGGGGACCCGCCGGATGCTGCCCGGGCTTGTCCTGATGGCGTTGGCCAATGTCGTCAACGCGGTGCTCTGCGCGTGGCTGATCTGGGGTGGGGCGGGCCTGCCGGCGATGGGGGCCGAGGGGGCGGCGCTCGCCTCGACCCTCGCGCGGGCCGTGATGGCGGGGGGGATGCTGCTCTACCTTGCCCGCCTGCCCGAGCTTCGCAGCCGGCGCCCCGCCGGGTTCTGGGGACCTGGGGGATGGGCGGCCGGGGCCGATCTGCGGCGGATCGGGCTCGCCTCCGGGGCGGCGTATTTTTTCGAGACCGTGGCCTTCGCCGGGCTGAACCAGGTGGCGGGGCTGATCTCGGTCGAGGCGCTCGCAGCCTATTCCATCGCCCACCAGATCGAGGCGATGATCTTCATGATCGCCCTCGGCCTTTCGGTCGCCGCCGCCGTGCGCGTCGGGATCGCGGCGGGCGCGGGGCAGATCGGCGAGGCGCGGTTCGCGGGCTGGTCGGCGCTCGCGGCCACGATGGGGATCATTGCGCTCTGCGCGGGGCTCGTGATCGCGGCGGGCGCGGCGCTGGCGGGTGTGTTCTCCACCGATCCCGCAATGATCGCGCGGGTCACGCCGCTCTTTGCCATCCTCGCCGTCAGCCTGATCTTTGACGCGGGGCAGGTGGTGATGGGGCAGTGCAACCGGGCGCTCGGCGACAGCTGGGGCACCACGCTGCGCTTTTTCGCCGCGTTCTGGCTTCTGATGCTGCCGCTCGGAACCTGGCTCGGGCTCGCGACGCCGCTGGCGGAGCGGGGATTGTTCATCGCCACGGCGCTCGGGTGTCTGCTGGCCGTGGTCCTGCTCGCCCTGCGGTTTCGCAGCCTCCTCGCCCGGATCGAGGGGTGAGGGGTGAGGGGCGGTCGGCTCTGGTCGGCGGTCGAGTTTGGCGCAGCCTATGCCGCCTACCGCCTTCTGCGCCTGCTGTCGGTGGATGCCCGCATCCGCGTCGGTGGCTGGCTGGGGCGGCGGATCGTGCCGAACCTGCCCCTTACCCGGCGGCGGGCCCGGCGCAACCTCGCCCGGATCCATCCCGCGATGCCACCCGCGCAGATCCACGCGATCACGGTCGGGATGGCGGACAATTTCGGACGGCTGCTGGCAGAGTATAGCTGCCTGTCACAGATCGTGGCGATCCCCGGGCGCACGACGCTCGACGGCGACGGGCTCGCCCCCCTGCGCGCGGCGCAGGCGGCGGGGCGGGGGGCGCTGCTCGTCTCGGCCCATTTCGGCAATTGGGAGGCGATCCGCATCGCGCTCCTGCGCGCAGGGATCCCCTGCGCCATGCTCTACCGCGCGTTCAACAACCCGGCCTTCGACGCGGTTGTCCGGCGCGAGATGGCGGCGGCGGGGGGGCCGGTCTTCGTCAAGGGCCGCACGGGCATGCGCGCGCTCCTCGCCCATCTTGCCCGGGGCGGGGTCGCGATGATCCTGGTGGACCAGAAGCAGACCCGCGCGCCGCTCCTGCCGTTCCTGGGCCTGCCGGCCGAGACCACGCTGACGGCGGCCGACCTGACCACCCGGCTCGCGATCCCGCTCATCCCCGCGGTGGGGCGGCGCGACCCGGACGGGCTCCGCTTTGCCGTGACGCTCGAGGCGCCGGTCCCGGACGGTGCGCCGGAGGCCCGGATGACCGAGGTCAACGCCCGCATCTCTGCGTGGATCACCCAGATGCCCGGCCAGTGGTTCTGGCTGCACAACCGCTGGCGCGGCTAGGCGATCAACCGCGCAAGCCGTCCCAGCCCGGCCTGCCGCAGTGCGCCGCGCCGGTCCCCGGGCGGGATCGCGTCGAGGGGGGCGAGAACGCCTGCGTCCTCACGCGCGAAGGCGCTGAGAAACGGGTCCGGGTCCGCCCGCGCCACGCCGAACCGGGCAAGCGTGCGGGTGGGGAAGTCGCGGTGGTTGCGGGTGACCAGGAACCCTGCCCGGCAGGTCACGCAGGCGGCCAGCACATGCACGTCGTCTTCATCGGGCAGGATGGCGTCCAGCGGCAGGGGCACCACCTCCGCCCC